>NZ_RAWD01000559.1:0-2914 GCF_003612065.1 Corallococcus sp. CA047B | reverse complement strand
CCTCTGGGCCGCCGACGCCGCCCGGTCCCGCCCCCCTTCCTCACGAGACGCCCATGAAGCCCCGCCAGCGCTTCTTCATTGATTCCACCCCCACGCCCACTGGCCCCATGCTCATCGTCTGCGACGAGGCCGGACAACTGCGCGCCCTGGACTGGGAAGGCTACGAGGCCCGCATGCACCGGCTTCTGCGCCTGCACTACGGCGAGGACGGCTGCGTCCTGGAGCCCGCGAAGGATCCCTCCGGCCGCACCTCCGCCCTCCAGGCCTACCTGCGCGGAGACGTCAGCGCCATCAACGCCCTGCCCGTGGCGACCGCCGGCACCCCCTTCCAGCGCGAGGTCTGGCGCGCCCTGCGGGAAATTCCCGCCGGCACCACCACCACCTACGCCCGGCTCGCCGAACGCATCGGCCGGCCCAAGGCCGTGCGCGCCGTGGGCGCGGCCAATGGCGCCAACCCCGTGGGCATCGTCGTGCCGTGCCACCGCGTCGTGGGTGCCAATGCCTCCCTGACAGGCTATGCCGGAGGAATCGAGCGCAAACGCTGGCTGCTCGACCACGAACAGACGCACGCGCCCAGGGCCTGAAAGCCTTCCAATCCCTCTCACCCTCCCGAAAGCCTCCCCATGCCAGACACCGCCGCCAGCACCTTCCGCGCGCTGCACCAGGGCCCCGAACTGCTCCTCCTGCCGAATGTCTGGGATGCTGGCAGCGCCCGCATCTTTGAAAGCCTGGGCGCCCGCGCCATCGCCACCACCAGCGCCGGGATTGCCTGGGCCCTCGGGTTCCCGGATGGCAACGCGCTGCCCATGGACCGCCTCGTCGCCACGGTCCAGGCCATCACCGGGGTCATCCGCGTGCCCCTCACCGTGGATGCGGAGGGCGGCTACTCCGACGACCCTGCGACCGTCGGTGAGAACGTGGTCCGGCTGCTGTCCGAGGGCGCCGTGGGCATCAACCTGGAGGACGGGAGCGGCCCACCGGAATTGCTCGCGGCGAAGATTGAACGCGTGAAGCAGGCCAGTGCCCAGCGGGGCCTCGACGTCTTCGTCAATGCGCGCACGGATGTCTTCCTGCGCGGACTCGTCCCGCCCGAGCGCCGTGTGGAGGAGACCCTGGCCCGCGCCGCCCGCTACCAGCAGGCCGGCGCGGACGGCCTCTTCGTTCCCGGCGCCACGAACGCGGCGGACCTCCAGGCCCTCACGCGCGGCACGCCACTGCCGGTGAATGCCATGGCCCGGCCCGACCTTCCCAGCGTCCCGGAGTTGCAGCGTCTGGGCGTGCGGCGCCTGAGCACGGGCTCGGCCATCGCGCAAGCCCTCTGGGGCCGCGCGGGCGCGCTCGCCACCGCCTTCCTGCGCGAAGGCCACTCCGCGGCCCTGTTCGAGGAAGCTTCCAGCTATCCGTCCCTCAACGGCCTGATGACCCGGCGCTGACCGGAGGTCCCATGTCCCAGGACGATCGCCAGCGCTGGAACGACCGCTACCAGCGGGCCCCTGAACCTCGGGAGCCCTCGGACTTCCTGCGCTCGCTCGCGGACCAGCTGCCCACCACGGGCCGGGCGCTCGACCTGGCCGGGGGACCGGGACACGACGCGTGTTGGCTCGCGAAGCGCGGGCTGGACGTCACCCTGGTGGACCTCTCCGACGTGGCGCTGGAACAAGCGGGGGCGCTCGCACAGGCGGAGGGAGTGCCCCTCCAGCTCGCGCGCCTGGACCTGGAAGTGGACCCGCTGCCTCCAGGCCCGTTCGACCTGGTCGTGTGCCTGAACTACCTCTGGCGGCCGCTCTTCGCCGCGCTTCCCAGCGTGCTCGCACCGGGTGGGCTGTTCGTCTTCGCCCAACCCACCCGGAGCAACCTGCAAAGGCATCCGCACCCGTCCGCACGGTTCCTCCTGGAGGACGGAGAGCTGCCCACGCTCCTCCAGGAGTTCGAAACCCTCTCATCCACCGAGGGCTGGACGGACTCCGGCCGACACGAGGCACGCGTCCTCGCGCGGCGTCACCGTCAATGACAGACAGGCACGGAGCCCTCCCAGCACGTGGGCGCTAGAAGCTCCAGCAGGCGCCGTAGGCGGAGCGACCGCAGTAGGCATCGGCCGCGGCCTGGCACTGCCCATAGGCGATCTGGCCCGGGGCGTACCAGAGCCAGCCGCTGCCAGAGGTACACTTGAACGTGCACCGGTTCGCGCCGTTGTCCCAACCCTCACAGAGATTCTGCTCCGTGGTGGCCAGGCTCGGCGTCTCTTCGGCCATTCCCTCCGTCTCCATTCCGCCACAGGCGGCCAGGAGGGAACCGAAAGCGAGGCTGACAATCAGGGTCTTGATTTGCATGGGTGTCTTCTCAGGGAGAACGCCGGCGAGATGCTCGGCAGGTGAAGACATAACATACCGAATACAATCTTCCCAGTATAAGCCGGTTTAGCCGCCATACCCGCCTTATCTGTCAACCACCCACCAGACGCCGTGCGTCACGCTCGGGGCTCCTCAGGCCCGTCGGCGGTACTGGATCTCAATCGCCTTCTGCGCCGCCTCACCGGGCTGGATGTTGAAGTGCGTGATGACGAGCGCGTCGGGCGAGGGCTGTTCGATGTCCACGCGCCAGCCCCACCGGGGCGTCGTCTCCCCCGTGAAGTAGGTGCCGGACACGGAGAACCGGTCGCTCACCCCGGCCTCCCCCAGCAGGGTCATGATGTCGGAGCCCACGTGGAAGGTGTCCACCCACGACATGGTGAACTGGCGGCCGTCCAGGTGATGGCCCAGGGTGGCGATGCCCGACAGCGGCTTGCCCCCCATCGAGGACGTGTACTCGTGCACCACGAAGCGGCCGTCGAGCACGCTCCGGAAGGTGCCGGCGATGGGGGACTCATCCTCCACCTTGTCCGGCTGGAACCACGTGCGGGCGACGCCCTCACACC
>NZ_RAWD01000558.1:0-2976 GCF_003612065.1 Corallococcus sp. CA047B | reverse complement strand
CCGCCGGCCAGTGCCGGCGGGGTGGATGCGCTCGCGCAGGTGCGCGGCGGAAGTGGCGAGGGCCTGCAGGTCGGCGTCCTTCTGCACGGCGTCGGACTGGCGGGCCACGTCGACGAGCCCGTCCGCCAGGTCCTGGCGTCCCCGCGCGCGCAGACCTTCGGCGACGGCGGCGACGGTGGAATGGGAGGGCAGGCCCGCGAGCGGCGCCAGTTGCTGCGTGAGGCCCCGGGAGATGAGCCCCGCGGCGAAGGCGTGGTGGCGGCCCTCGCGATAGAGCCGGCTCATGGCGAACAGGGCATCCGTGGCGCCCACGCGCATGGCCTCCGGGGGCGGCAGCGGCCGGCCGAAGCGCTTCAGGGCGCCCGCCCACAGCACGACGCCGAAGAGCAGTTGCGCCACCGCGAAGTGCAGGCCGTAGCGGCGCGCGAAGTCCACGAGCGAGCGCTCGTTGGTGAAGCCGTGGTGGAACTCGTCGAAGGCGTAGGGGCCGGGGCCCAGGGCGCCCAGCGCGCTCAGCCAGAACTGGGCGTTGTCCGCCCGCGCGAGCGCCAGGTTCATCGCGAGCTCCGGGGCGCCCACCACCAGCACGCGGCCCTCGCCCAGGGGAATCACCGCCGCCACCGGCAGGCCCATCCGTTCGTCCTCCAGGACGGGGACGGCGTTCTCCGGCAGCCGCAGGTAGGCCTGCACCTTCGTCTCCACGCGCTCCACGCCCAGCGTGTACGGCGTGGGCAGCGGCGCCACCAACGTGCGCATGGGCAGCGACGTGTCCGCCTTGTCCAGCTTCACGCCCAGCGCGTCCAGCAGCGGGTTCTCGCGGGAGCCCCAGGGCACGTACACGAGCGAGTGGCCCGCGCGCACGTGCTTCAGCACCCGCTCGAGTTCGGCGTCGTCGAGCTGCTGGGCCCGGAGCGCGTTGAAGCCCAGGTGCGGTGCTTCCTCGTCGCTCACACCCGCGTCCAGGGCCGAGGCGAGCCGCGTCTGATCCGGATCCTCCTCGTGCGAGCCCTCCACGTCGACGGCGAAGAGCACCAGCGTTTCCTGCCCGGACACGAGGCGCAGGTCCGCCATGTTCCGCGTCACCGGCAGGCCGCTCTCCTGCGCGAGCAGGAACAGGGCCCGTGCGCCATCCGGATCCGCGCGGAAGGTGGACAGCGGATCCGCGAACCCGCCGCGCTGGGCGCCACGCACCAGGAACGCGCCCAGCACGCCGGCCAGCAGCAGGCTTCCCAGCACGAGCAGCGGAAAGCGGTCACGCACCGGCGGCCTCCTGCGCGGGCGGCGCGGCGAGCAGCGGGGCGGTGATGGCGCGGAACTCCGTGTAGCCGTCCTTGCCCACGGGCACGTTGCCGTACCAGGCGAAGTCGAAGCGGCGCGTCAGCTCTCGGAAGGGGGCCTTCACCTCCGGCCGGCCCCGGAACGCGCGCAGGTAGTCCCAGTTGCTCAGCGTCTCGTCGTACAGGATGGCGCCGTCGCGGTGCAGGCGTGACAGCAGCGCCAGGTACAGGTTGCGCACCGCCTCGCGGTATTCACCCCGGGCCGCCAGCGCATCGGCCAGGTGCGCCCAGCCCTCGGGCGGACGCGACAGCGCATGATCCGGATTGCCCGCGAGCGCCGCGGCATCCACCGTGCTCACTTCCAGCGCCGGGCCTGTCTCCCCGCGCCGCCGCTTCAGGACGTTCACCACAATCACGGCCAGCACCGCCAGCGTCAGCGCCACCAGGGCCACGACCACGACGTTCGCCGCCGCGCCGCCACTCAGCGGCAGGGCCGTCTCCCTCGGCTGGGGCAGCGGATCCTTGCGGCGGAAGAGGTCCTCCAGCCACTGGCCCAGCCAGTCGATGAACCTGCGCCACCAGCCCGGTTCCTCGGGGACTTCTTCTTCCTTGGGCTCCTTCGGAGCCTTCTCCGGACGGTCCTGGAACTCCGGCCGCGCGAGGATGGAGCGCGCCCGGTCCGTCGCCGCTCGCGCATCCACGCGCGCCTGGGCCTCCGCGGTGGCCGTCACCTGCGCGAGCCCCGACTCCAGCGTCACCGCCGCCGACTCGCAGTCATCGTCGTCGTAGGCCTGCTGCTCCAGGTGGCGCACGAAGCGCTCCAGCTTCGCGCCCTCCGCCGTGCCCAGCGCGTCGAAGTCCTTCAGCGCGGTGCCCTCCACCAGCTCGGGCATCTCACAGGCTTCCGCCACCTTCTCCAGCCGCGCGCGCACGGCCTTGCGCTCGGACGTCTCCGGCTTCTTCGCCGGCGCGGCCTCGGCCGGGGTGGGGCTTCCGAGGAGCAGGCCCACGACCAGGAGCAGCGCGGCGGCGATTCCCTTCGCGTCTCCGGAGCCCACCGCGCCGCGCTTCGCGTTCCGCTCTGGAAGCTGCTGCACGGCGGCCAGCAGATCCAACCCCTCCTGCCGCACGCGCCCGTCAACGAGCAGCAGCGTCGCGGTCGCCGCGCGCAACGGCTCGAAGAGCGCGAACGTCGTCGCCGCGAGGAACATCAGCCACGGCGGGTTGTCCAGCGAGGCGAACCGCTCCGTGAACGTCAGGTCGATGCCCACCAGGTGCCGCGCCAGGTACAGCAGGAAGTTGATCCCCACGTGCAGGTTGAAGAACACCAGCACCTGCACGACCATCAGCCACCGCACCCCCGTGGCCGTGCCCCGGGAGGGCCCCAAGAGCCGCGAGCACAGGCCGTACAGCTTCAGCGGGCTGCCCCGGCCCTGCATCGTGGCCGCGTAGCCCACGCCCTGCGCGGAGAGGACGAACAGCGAGATGCCCAGCGACAGCGTCATGGTGATCAGGTTGAAGAACGCCAGATACGCCACCGCGATGCACAGGCTGGGCAGCCGCCCCAGCGCCGCCCGCATGGACGGACGCACGGACGGCTCCGCCTGTGTGCCCAGCAGCACCTCCTGCACGTAGTGGCACGCCGCCCCCTGGCCCACGCCCCTCAAGAGCCACGCGAGCGTCAGGTACAGGGCGGGCA
>NZ_RAWD01000557.1:0-3045 GCF_003612065.1 Corallococcus sp. CA047B | reverse complement strand
GTTCGGGGGGTGGCGGTGGTCATCGGGAGGCTCCGGAGCGCGAGTCGGTGGTAGCGGCCTGGCGGGCACGGGCCCAGCGCAGCATCTGGGGTTTGAGCCAGAGGCGCGGACGCCCGGCGCCCAGGTCGAGCACGGGGCGGGGCATGTCCGGGTAGCGGCGCAGGTACGTGCTGACGCTGTTGGGGTGCGCGAGGCGCAACAGGCCCGCCACCGCCTGGGCGTCAATCAGGTCCTTCGTATTCACCAGGGGGCACATGGGGGTGTCTATACGCGTAGACACGCACGGATGCACGGAATCCTTCCCGCCCCGTGGGGGTGGGCGGACGGGGCGGGGGTTGGCTGCCGGGACGCCCGCAGAGAGGCCCTGGGTCGCGCACCGCGCATGCAAGACTGAGCGGAAACCTCGCAGGGAGAATCAGTGTCCAGTCTTCGTGGCCGTTGGACCGATGCGGTGCTCGACCCCTTCCGTTCCATGGGGGACCCCGTGGCGGATCCCGTCATCCAGTCAGTCTTCGCCAACAAGGAGGCGGAGGCCGTCAACCGCATGCTCCGGAGCATTGAGTCGAACGTGCACCTCGTGCCCGCGGAGATGCCGGACTCCGTGGAGGTGTACCTGAATGAAACGGATGACTGGCCCACCTGGGCGGATCCGGAGAAGGTCCGACTGGGGCAGAAGCTCTTCCACCGCTACGGCATGCAGATGACCCTGGCGCTCTTCCTGTGGTCCCTGCCCTCCGCCTACGCGTGGGCGAAGGCGGCCCGGGTGCTGACGTGGACGGGCGGCATCGACAAGTACGTGCACCGCCGCATCATCGAAACGGCCCAGTTCGTCCTGGACGTGATGGCGGAGGGCGGCCTGGAGCACGGCGGCTTCGGGGTCCGCACGGCGCAGAAGATCCGCCTCCTGCACGCCGCCATCCGCCACCACATCTCCAGGGATCCGCGGTGGAAGGCCTCCGAATGGGACATGCCCATCAACCAGGAGGACCAGGTCGCGACGCTCCTGTCGCTGGCCCTGGTGCCCCAGGTGCTGCCCAAGCTTGGGATGGACTTCACCCCGGAGGAGGAGCACGCCTACTTCCATTGCTGGATGTTGATTGGTCATTTCATGGGCATCCGGCCCGAGCTGCTGCCGCGCGACCTGGAGGATGGCCAGCAGCTCTGGGCGGCCATCACCGAGCGGCAGGTGGCACCGTCGGAGAACGGGGCCGCGCTCACCCAGGCGCTCGTCGACTACCTGAAGCTGCGCATCCCCGGCACGATGATGGACGGCCTCGCGGTGACGTTGATCCGCGAGCTGTGCGGCGACACGGTGTCGGAGGCCGTGGGGCTGGAGAAGACGGACTGGACCCGCCACCTGCTGACGCCGATGAAGTGGATGTTCAACCTGGCGGACGAGGTGCAGGACCAATCCGGGCTCGCGGCGAAGCTGTCCGCTTCCCTCTCGCGCAAGCTCATCGAAGGACTGCACACCTCCGAGCGGGGCGGCGGCCGGGTGAACTTCCGCATCCCTGAATCACTCCAGGAGGCGTGGAGCGTCAGCGGCACCGTCCCGCCTCGGGCGGAGTAGCCGGCGGCGCCCCGTCGTCTCCGGACAGGACAAAGCCCCGGGCTCCTCTCGTGGGAACCCGGGGCTTCTTCACGTCAGGACATCAGCTTCGGACTACTCCGCCCACCAGGTCTCGGTGAACACGCTGAAGCCGTTCACGGTGTCCACGAAGATGGAGACGTTGTGGCGGCTCCACGGGTCATCCGAGTAGCTGAAGATGCAGCCCTTGAAGGAGCGGCCCGCGCTCAGCGCGTCCAGGTTCGCCAGGCCCGCGTTCCGCACCGAGGCGGAGATCAGCGCGTTGCCGTTGACGTAGTTGATGGTGTTCACGACCGCGGCGCGCACTTCAGCGGCGTTGGCCAGGTTCGGACGGATGGTGGCGCCCGACGGGACGCTGCTGGGCTCCAGGCCGAAGCAGGTCGGACCGCCCTGGGAGTAGCCATGGTAGGCCGTCACTTCATTCCACCAGTCGAAGTGGCGCTTCAGCTGCGCGCCATAGGACCCGTTGCTCGGGATGGCGTTGAGCGCGGTGGCGAGCGCCTCGAACGGGCGGCTCAGCGTGGCGGAGTTCCGGATGCTGCGGAAGCTGACCTCGCCGATGCCCGCCACGTTGGAGATGGCCTGCGCCGTCGTGAACGGGCGCAGGTTGAGGAGGTTCGCGGCGCCGTTCCACGCATCCGGCAGGACGTCGTGCAGCTCCGAGTCCGGGATGGTGTTCACCAGCGACACGATGGCGGCCGCGTCGGAGGTGGAGATGGCGAGCCCGTCGAAGATGCCGACACAGCTGGAGCCGATGGCGCCCGTGGCGCGCGCGCCCTGCTCGATCTGCTTCAGACGGGTCTCAGCGACCAGGTTCACCGACGACACGTCCGCCAGCGACGTGAACGGGGCCGTCGCGCGGCGGCTCACGAGGTTCGTGACGACATTGCTCGGCAGGTACGTGTCCAGCGTCTGGAAGGACGCCGTGTTCACGAAGGTGATGATGCCCTGGCACTCCGGGGCCACATCCACGTTCGTGGTGGTGATGGGCGCCTGTTGCGACTCGATGGACGGCGACGTGAGGGACTCGGGGGACGGCTCGGTTTCGAGACCGCCGCAACCGGCGAACATGCTCACTGCAAGAAGGGCTGAGCCAAGACGACGCATCCGGAACTCCTGGAGGGGGGAGACTGCGATGTGACGCGGCTCAATACACCAGAATGGTCTGACTCACCCCGCCTGTTTCACTTTGGACCCACCCGGTTCGTGTCACGTTTCAGTGAACAACTTCTGATTCCGCTGGGAGCGTCATCGCGGCCCGGGGAGAGACTTCCTGACGTGAGAACACATGTGCTTCCAGGCATCACGGCCTGGAAGTCCGGAGATGACCTTCCAGGTTGAGTCGGATTCATGCGACCCTGGAGGTTGATGGCTCCAGAACGGACACAGGTGTTCCCGGCGGCGCTCCAACCCGGCACGGAGGTGGGGCGCTGGCGCGTGCTCGGGACGTTGGGGGT
>NZ_RAWD01000556.1:0-3085 GCF_003612065.1 Corallococcus sp. CA047B | reverse complement strand
GCACCGCCCCTCCGGTGTCGGACACTTCGCGGAGGCCCTGTCCTCACCCGGACGGAGGCCCCATCCCCGTAAACCCTGGCATCTGCCCAGAAACCGGGGTCCGGGCCTTTCGCGACCCTCCCTTCACAGGTGTAGAGTCGGACCCCTTCAATGGCTGGGACGACGCTGACGCTCACTCCGGACGGGTTCCGCGGCCGGGTGTTGGGCAAGTACGAGGTGCTCTGCCGCCTGTCCACGGGCGGGATGGCGGAGATTTTCCTCGCGGCCCAGAAGGGGCTCGCCGGCTTCCGCAAGATGGTGGTGCTGAAGCAGATCCTCCCCGACATCCGGGGCGAGGAGGAGTTCGTCCGGATGTTCCTGGACGAGGCCAAGGTGACGGCCGCGTTCAACCACCCCCACATCGCGCACGTGTACGACCTGGACGTGGCGGACGGGGAGCTGTTCCTCGCGATGGAGTTCGTGCCGGGCGCCACGCTGGTGGAGGTGGCCCGCGCGTGCCGCACCGCCCACGAGCCCATCCCCATGGGCTTGAGCCTGATGGCGGTGCGCGACACGGCGGTGGCGCTCAACTACGCGCACGCCTTCACGGACCCGCTCGGCCGGCCGTCCCCCGTGGTGCACCGGGACGTGGCCGAGAAGAACATCATGGTGACGTACGAAGGCGTCACCAAGCTGCTCGACTTCGGCATCGCCAAGAGCCTGGCCCGCGCGGGCCGCACCGCCGTGGGCATGGTGAAGGGCACCAGCGGCTACATGTCGCCGGAGCAGATCATGGGCGACCCGCTGGACGCCCGCAGCGACCTGTTCAGCCTGGGCGTGGTGCTGCACGAGTGCCTCACCGGCATGCGGCTGTTCTACGCGAAGAGCGCCGACGCGATGATGAACGCGGTGCTGAGCGGCGAGGTGACGGCGCCCTCACGCGTGAACAAGCAGATTCCTCCGGAGCTGGACGCCATCGTCCTCAAGGCGCTCGCGAAGCGGCGCGAGGACCGCTACGCCACCACGCTGGAGTTCGCCCGCGCCATCGAGCGCGCCGTGGGCCCGCGCATCTGGCACCCTGAACAGAGCAGCGAATTGATGCTGCGCCTGTTCTCCGAGCGCCGCGACCAGACCCGCCTGCTGCTCATGAGCGGCCAGGCGACCGGGGACGGAACCTCCAGCGAGACGCAGGTCGCGCAGGTGCTGGCCCGGGGCGCGGAGCTGCCGGAACCGGCCACACTCCCCCCCACCGGCCTGCCGCAGATCTCCTCCGCGCTGCCGCCGCGTCCGTCCGCGCCGGTGAAGCCGCCCGCGCCGGCCAAGGCCTCCCCGCCGCCCGCGAATGCACAGGGCCGCCGCAACACGACGGAAGAGCTCGCCGTGCGGAAGCCGGCATCCGCGCTCCCGCCGTCGCGCCGGGTCACGTCCCCCATCACGGAGCCGCATCGTCCGCCGCACGATGTGCTGAACGAGAGCCCCGAGGATTCCGACCCCGGCGTGCGCACGCAGCCAGCCCTGCCGCCCGTGGTGTTGGATCCGGTCCTGCGCATCACGCCGTCCACCGTCACGACCTCCCCCGGCTACGTCGAGGGAGAGACGATCCTCACGCCCCTGTCCCGCGTGGGTTCGCAGCCCGCGGAGGACCCGAAGGCACGCGGCACCCGGGAGCCTCCGGTCTTCGTGCCTCCGGAGGAGCCCCGTGCACGGTCCACGAGGGACCACGCCAATGGCTCCGAGGACGCGAGGGGACGCTCCACGCGCGATGCCGCGAACAGCGCCGAGGAGGCTCGGCACCGGCCTTCACGCGATGCCGGGAATGGATCCACCGAGGACGCGCGTCCGAAGCCTCCACGCGAAGCCTTCAACGGATCCGCGGAAGACTCCCGTCCACGGCCTCCGCGAGAGGCCACGAACAACAGTGCCGAAGAAACACGCGTCCGTTCCACGCGCGACGTCGCGAACGGCAGCGCTGACGATTCCCGTCCACGACCTCCGCGCGAGGCCGTGAATGGCGGTGCTGAAGACATACGGGCCCGCTCCGCACGCGATGCCTCGAATGGATCCACCGAGGACGCACGGGGCCGTTCCGGACGTGACGCCGCGAACGGATCCACTGAAGACGCACGGACGCGCTCCGCACGCGATAACGCGAACGGATCCACTGAAGACGCACGGTCCCGGGCTCCACGCGAGAGCACGAACGGATCCGCTGAAGACGCACGAGGGCGCTCCGCACGCGACGCCGCGAATGGCAGCACCGAGGACGCACGAGGACGCTCCGGACGTGACGCCGCGAATGGGTCCACCGAGGACGCACGAAGTCGTTCCGCACGCGATGCCGTGAACAGCAGCACCGAGGACGCACGGCACCGGCCTTCACGTGACGCCGCGAATGGCTCCGCTGAAGACTCACGGCCTCGGCCACCGCGCGACGCGGCGAACGGCGGTGCTGAAGACTCCCGCCCCCGGCCTCCGCGTGCGTCCACCCAGGACAGCATGCGCGTCACCCTGCCGCACAACGCGCTCTCCGCGTCGCTCAGCGACAACGAAACCTCCATCTCCCGCGTGCCGTCCCTTCCTTCGGATGAAGCGCCGGAGAACACGCCCGCGGTCCGCCGCTCGCCTTCGTCCCGCCGCAAGCAGTCCACGCCCCCCACCCGCTCCAACGGGGCGCGCGCCTCCGGCCGCCCCACCGAGCCCCACGACTTCCTGAATGAGCCCGCTCCCCGCCGTGGCCGGGCCGGGCTCATCGCGGCCTGCGTCGTGTTCCTCGCCGTCGCGGGCCTCGGCACCACCGTGGCGTTCGGTCTGGATGGCGGACGCGTGGCCTCGCTGTGGAACTCGGCGCGCGGGCGGAACCCGACCGGGAAGTCCTCCACAACTTCTCCACCGCCCCCCACGGAGCCGGAAGCGCGAGAGACCGAACCGACGGCCCCCGCCGTCCCAGCACCGACGCCGGCGCCGGAACCGGCCACCGAACTCGCCGTCGGGGCCCTGCTGGGCGTCCTCGTAGGTGAGGGGGTGGCCCGCCTCCAGCACGTCCTGGTCGTGCCTGCGGTTGACGGCGGCCTCGCCCGCGGGGAACAGCTCCGCGTCGGAGTGGTCG
>NZ_RAWD01000555.1:0-3092 GCF_003612065.1 Corallococcus sp. CA047B | reverse complement strand
GCCGTGAAGGCACCGGACGCGCGGCGGGGAAGGGCGGCGGCAAATGAGCGCGTCGGAGGCCATGCCCGTGTCCGCCGCGCGTCCGGTGCCTTCACGGCTTCCGGGCGTGAGGCCCTGGGTGACGCTGAGCCTGGTGCTGGCGCTGGTGGTGCTCGCGTCGCTGGCGATCGGCACGGTGCCTGTGCCTCCGGCCGCCATCCTTGGCAGCCTCTGGGAGGCACTGGGGTTGGGCGAGGCCTCCCAACGGATGGACACCACGCAGCGCGCGGTGCTGTTCACCCTCCGCCTGCCGCGTGTGCTGTTGGGCATGATGGTGGGCGCGGTGCTGGCGACGACGGGGGCCGCGCTCCAGGCGCTCTTCCGCAATCCGCTGGTGGAGCCGGGCCTGCTGGGCACCTCCAGTGGCGCGGCGCTGGGCGCGGTGCTGGCCATCGTGCTGGACGTGACACTGGGGATGCAGATGGGCGCGCTGCGCATGCTGGTGGTGCCGGGCGCGGCCTTCCTGGGCGCGCTGGGCGCGACGCTGCTGGCCCAGCGGTTGGGCACGGGGGGAGGCAGGACGGACACGCCGCGCATGTTGCTGTCGGGCGTGGCGGTGAGCGCGGGGGCGTTCGCGGGCATGGGGCTCTTGACCCACGCGGCCTCGGACGCGCAGCTGCGCTCCATCACCTTCTGGAGCCTGGGCAGCCTGGGCGGCGGGTCGTGGGAGACGGTGGGCGCCGCGGCGGTGCCGCTGTTGCTGACGCTGGGGCTGGTGCTGCGCGAGGCGCGAGCGCTCAACCTGGTGCTGCTGGGCGAGCGCGAGGCGTACCACCTGGGCGTGGACGTGGAGCGCCTCAAGCGCCGGCTCATCCTCTGCGCGGCGTTGGGCGTGGGGGCGGCGGTGGCCTTCACGGGGATGATTGGCTTCGTGGGCCTGCTGGTGCCCGCGCTGCTGCGCATGGCGCTGGGGCCGGATCACCGGCGGCTGCTGGCGGCGTCCGCGCTGACGGGAGCGTCGCTGCTGCTGGCGTCGGACCTGCTCTCGCGCATGCTGGCCGCGCCGTCGGAGCTGCCGGTGGGGGCGCTTACCTCCGTGCTGGGCGTGCCGGCCTTCATCGCGCTGCTGTCGCGCAAGGGGGCGGCATGAGCCCGGAGTCACCTTCGTTGGAGCAGGACTCCGAGGCGGGTGCGCCGGTCGAACGCATGCACGCAGAGGAACGTGACGCGGGCTCGACCGTCGTCACGGACGCGCCGGCAGGCCTCACGCGCTTCGGACAGAAGGCCCGCGTGAGTCCAGAGGCACGTGATGCGGGCTCGCCCGTCGTCACGGGCGCACCGACTGGCATCAAGCGGTTCATGCAATGGATCCGCGTGCGTCCGGCGACACGTGACATGGACCCGACCTTCGTCACGGGCGCACCGGCAGGCATCACCCGTTCTGGACACAGGGCCCGCGTGAGCCCGGACGCTCGTGACGCGACTCCGGTGGCGGGCATCGCGCGTTCCGCGCAGAGGACCCGAGTGCTCTCAGGTTCATCTGACACGGAGCTGGCCTCCGTCCGCGCGTGCCGGCCACCCCAGCGCATGCGGCGCGCAAGGAGGCGGTATGAGCCTTGAGGCGCGCGACGTGGAGGTGTGGCGCGGACGTGGGCGAGTGGCGGGCCCGCTGTCGCTGGAGATGAGGCCCGGCGAGGTGCTGGCCGTGGTGGGCCCCAACGGCGCGGGCAAGTCGTCGCTGCTGGCCGCGCTTTCGGGCGAGCTGCGCTGCAAGAGCGGCGACGTGTTCCTGGAAGGACGCGCGCTGCACCAGTGGCCCCTGGCGGAACGCGCGCAGCGGCTGGGCGTGCTGCTCCAGGAGTCCTCGCTGGGCTTCGGCTTCACCGCGCTGGAAGTGGCGGTGCTGGGGCGTAGCCCCCACGCGCGGCGAGGCGGCGAGGAGTCCGACCTGGCGGTGGCCCGCGCCGCGCTGGACGCCACCGACACGCAGCACCTGGCCTCGCGCGCGTACACCACGCTCTCAGGGGGCGAGCGGCAACGCGTGCAGCTGGCGCGCGTGCTGGCCCAACTGTGGACGCCCCCCGTGCACGGCCACCGCTACCTGCTGTTGGACGAGCCGACGGCGAGCCTGGACCTCTCCCACCAGCACCTGGTGCTGGAGCGGGCGCGGGCGTTCGCGCACGAAGGCGGCGCGGTGCTCACCGTGCTGCATGACCTGAACCTGGCCGCGCGCTATGCGGACCGCATCGCGGTGCTGGACCAGGGCCGGTGCGTGCAGTCAGGCACCCCGACGAACGTGCTCACCCCGGACCTCATCGCGAACACCTTCGGGTTGCGCGTGGAGGTGGTATCGCGGCCGGACCTGCCCGGCCCGCTGGTGATTCCCATGGGCCGCGCGTCCCCACCGCCCTGAAGCCATTCTTTTCCGCAACGCCCCTCCAAGGCCGTGCGTCGGACCCTCCTCGCGGCGGGATGTCGCTCACATCCGGACCGTCCGCTCCCGAGCCGTCCGGCGCACCGGGACCGCCGCCGGCTCCGGGCGCAGGTAGCCCAGCGCGAGCGTGGCGATCTCCTCCACGAAGCTCTCATCCTCCAGGTAGTCCGGCCGATCCGTCACCGCCGTGTGGCAGAGCGCCTCCACGGTGGTCACCAGGATGAAGACCGCCATGTCCAGGTTCTGGGGCCGCAGGTCCTCGAAGCGCGGCGCCAGGAAGGCGCGCACCACCCGGAACAGGCGCTGCGAGTACACATCCGACAGGCCCCACTGGCGCATGCGCGGCATCAGCTCATGCAACACCTGGTTCAGGCGCGGGTTCTCCCGCTTCACGGCGATGACCTGCCGGATGAGCGCGCGCATCGCCACCGGAAGCGGCTGCCCGGCCAGCGGCACCAGCCCCGCCTCGAAATCCGCCACCCCCCGAGCGCGGTGCTGCTCCATCAGCGCCGTCACCAGTCCCTCCTTGCTGGGGAAGTACTGGTAGAGCGAGCCGACGCTCACGCCCGCCTCCTGCGCGATGCGGTTGGTGCTGGCGGCCTCGTACCCGTCCTTGACCAGAACGCGAGCAGTCGCGGTGAGGATGGCATCGCAGGTGGCCTGCGAGCGCTCCTGGCGG
>NZ_RAWD01000554.1:0-3114 GCF_003612065.1 Corallococcus sp. CA047B | reverse complement strand
GGGGTGGCCGGGGTGGGCCTCACCTACGACCTGATTGAACGGCACCGGGACACCCAACCCTGGACGGTGTCGGTGGTGGTGCGCCGGGCGTGGACGGACGCGGGCGCTCGCACGGACGTGTCCCTCGACGTGACGGTGCCCCTGGCGATGTTCTTCGGGACCCGGATTCCGGCCCCGGAGGGCGCGGGGCCTTCTTCGAAGTAGCCCCAGGGCGGGCCGCATACTATGGAAGTCCCACCATGAACTTCGAGCTGACCGACATCCAGCGCGAGATCCAGCGCCTGTGCCGCGAGTTCGCCGCCAAGGAACTCACCCCCAACGCCCGCAAGTGGGACGAACAGCACGCGTGGCCCTCGGACGCGGTGAAGAAGCTGGCGGAGCTTTCGCTCCTGGGCATCGCGGTGCCGGAGGAGTTTGGCGGCGCGGGCCTGGACAACGTCTGTTACTCCATCGCGATGGAGGAGATCAGCCGCGGCTGTGCCTCCACCGGCGTGATCATGAGCGTGAACAACTCGCTCTACTGCGACCCGGTGTCCAAGTTCGGCACCCCGGAGCAGAAGGAGCAGTTCCTCAAGCCCTTCGCCAGCGGTGAGAAGCTCGGCTGTTTCGGCCTCACGGAGCCGGAGGCCGGCAGCGACGCGGCCGCCCAGAAGACCGTCGCCGTGAAGCGCGGTGACGAGTACGTCATCAACGGCTCCAAGAACTGGATCACCAACGGCCCCAAGGCCGACGCCATCGTGCTCATCACGATGACCAACCGTGAGGCGGGCAACAAGGGCATCACCGCCTTCCTCGTGCCCACCAACACGCCCGGCTTCACCCGCGCGGAGCCCGACAAGAAGATGGGCATCAGCGCCGCCTGGTCCTGCTCCATGTTCTTCGAGGACATGCGCGTGCCGGAGAAGTACCGCCTGGGCAAGGAGGGCGAAGGCTTCAAGGTCGCCATGTCCACGCTGGACGGTGGCCGCATCGGCATCGCGTCGCAGGCGCTGGGCATCGCGCGCGCGGCCTTCGAGGAGGCGGTGCGCTACTCGGGCGAGCGCAAGACGTTCGGCAAGCCCATCCGCGACCACCAGGCCATCCAGTTCATGATCGCCGACATGGCCATGGAGATCGACGCGGCCCGCCTGCTGGTGTGGCGCGCGGCGCTCATGAAGGACAAGGGCCAGCGCCACAGCCCGGAGAGCGCCATGGCCAAGCTGTACGCCAGCGAGATGGCCAGCCGCGTGGCCAACAAGGCCCTGCAGATCCACGGCGGCATGGGCTACAGCAAGGAAATGGACGCCGAGCGCCACGTACGCGATGCGCGCATCACCGAAATCTACGAGGGGACGAGCGAGATCCAGCGCATCGTCATCTCCGCCAACCTGCTCAAGGAGTAGTCCCCGTCATGAAGCGCGCGCTCCTCCCCGTGCTGATGCTGCTGGTGGCCCCTTCCATGGCCACGGCGCAGGGCACGTCCTCCAAGAAGAAGCCGGCGGCAACGAAGCCCGCGCCGGAAAGCACCCCGTCGGACGAGGCCCCCAAGAAGCCCGCGCCGAAGGATGACGGCCTGGACGTCAGCAAGCTGCCCTTCACCCCGGACTCCATCCGGCAGGTGATGGTGCACAACGCCCCGCGCATCCAGGAGTGCTACGAGAGCCACATGGTGGAGAAGGACAAGAAGGTGGAGGGCAAGCTCATGACCACCTTCACCATCACCGCCGAGGGCGCCGTGCGCAGCGCGAAGGTGGACAGGCACCAGAGCACGCTGAAGGACGCGGGGCTCAACGACTGCGTGGTGTCCGTCCTGATGGTGCTGGACTTCCCCCGGCCTCCGGACGGGCGCGACCACCCCATCGAGTACCCGATCAACCTCAAGGCCGTCGAATAACAACAGGACACCCGCGCCCGTGAACTTCGACCTCACCGAGACCCAGACGCTCATCCGCGACACCGCGCGCAAGTTCGCCAAGGAGCGCGTGGCGCCCAAGGCCCGCGCTGCGGACCGCGCGGAGCACTTCGACCCGGAAGTCTTCAAGGCGCTGGCGGAGGTGGGCCTGCTCGGCGTGAACCTGCCGTCCCAGTACGGCGGCGCCGAGGCGGGCGTCGTCTCCTACGCCCTGGCGATGATGGAGATGGCCGCCGCGGACGCCTCCGTGTCCGTGGCCATGGCCGTCACCAACATGTGCGCGGAGCTCATCCACGCGGTGGGCACCGACGCGCAGCGGGAGAAGTTCGTCACGAAGCTCACCTCCGGTGAGGCCATCGTCGGCGCCTTCGCGCTGTCCGAACCGCACGCGGGCTCCGACCCCGGCGCCATGCTCACCACCGCGGTGAAGCGCGGCGACCGCTACGTGCTCAACGGCAGCAAGCAGTGGATCACCTCCGGCGCGTACGCGGGCGTGATGGTCGTCTGGGCCCGCACGGGCGCGGCCGGCAACAAGGGCCTGTCCTGCTTCATCGTGGAGGGCGGCACCAAGGGCCTCCACGTGGGCAAGCACGAGGACAAGATGGGCCTGCGCGCGTCCAACACCGTGGGCCTCACCTTCGAGGACTGCGAGGTCCCCCTGGAGAACCTCCTGGGCAAGGAGGGCGACGGCTTCCGCCTGGCGATGATGGCGCTGGACGGCGGTCGCATCGGCATCGCGGCGCAGGCGTGCGGCGTGGGCCGGGCGGCGCTGGAGGCCACCGTGTCCTACACCAAGGACCGCAAGGCCTTTGGTCAGGCCGTGGCGGACCTGCAGGGCCCGCGCTTCATGATGGCGGACATGCGCACCCAGCTGGACGCAGCGGAGCTGCTCACCCTGCGCGCCGCCGCCCTCAAGGAGGCGAAGCAGCCGTTCACCCGCGAGGCCTCCATGGCGAAGCTCTTCGCCAGCGAGATGAGCAACAAGGTGGCCGACAAGGCCGTCCAGCTCCACGGCGGCTACGGCTACATCGACGAGTTCCCCGTCGAGCGGTACTTCCGCGACGCCCGCGTGCAGACCATCTACGAGGGCACCAGCGAGGTGCAGCGCATGGTCATCGCCCGCGAGACGTTCCGTCAGCAGGGGTAGGATCAAAGGGCCGTGCGCTCCATTCCCGCCTCGGGCCCCTGGCGCTCCGCCCTTCCCACACCGGGCGGGCGGGCAG
>NZ_RAWD01000553.1:0-3146 GCF_003612065.1 Corallococcus sp. CA047B | reverse complement strand
GGTTGCCCACCTCTGGGATGGGACCCCGGGGGGTGGCAGGCAACCAGGGATGGCCTGCTCGCGCCGCTGGGTCCTGTTGGCGACATGGGCGACACTGTCGACAAGACGGACGGAGGAATCGGACCATGGCATTCGCGGAACGCAGGAGCGACGGACAGGGCGCGGCACCCCAGCAGCCGCAGTCGAGGACACGTTCCCGGGGACATGCCCCGAAGGGAGGGGGCCCGCGATGAGCCAGACCCGACCGGTGGATCCGCTGGAGTTCCTGGGCCGCAGGCATGTGCGCAGCGTCTGGGAGGTGATGGAAGCGATGAGCATCCTCATGTCACGCCGCAACGAGGGCCTGCCCCTGAACCTGCCCCACGTGACGCTGTACCTGCGCAGCGGCCGTGAGGTGGTGGGCGTCCTGCGGGAGTACGGCGAGTTCCGGCAGGGCCGGGGCGTGCTGATGAACACGTCGGGCGGGTATGGCTCGCGGGAAGAGGGCACGGATGTGACGTTCGTGCCGGACGGGGTCATCGAAGCCATCACGCTGCACGACGCGAGCGTGCTGGCCACGCCCGCCAAGTCGATGCCCGAGTCCTCACCCATGCACCTGCGGCGGCACCTGCCCGCCATGGCCGACAAGCTGTCCACCGCCCTGGGCACGCCGGTGACGGCGGAGTTCGGTCCGGGCACGGACCTGGACGCGGCCAGCACCGTGCAGGCCCTGGCCTGGCTCATCGAGCGCACGGGCGAGGTCGTCAGCGCGCTGACCATGACGCCCGACGTCGGGGAGGTGCTCAAGGAGCACGTGCGCAAGCTGCGGCTCTTCGTGGGTGACAGCGTCCAGGCGAAGCTCACGGACAGCACGCTGGACCTGACCACGTCGCGCTTCCCGGCCGCCTGGCCGCTGGACCGGGAGCTGAAGCTGGCGGTGACGGACGCGCTGCCGTAGGGCGGACGCTGACGGGCGCCGTCCCTTCGAGCACGGCGCCGGGCAGCGGCCCCACAGCCCCCGGCGGGCCCTGCGGGCCTCGACCTCCAGGGCCTCGAATTCGCCGCGCCGGGATGTGCCGGCCGGCGGGACGAACAGCGTGCATGCGTACCCGCGCTCCACGAGCAACGCGTTCACGTCGTGGCCGTCCACGGACACATAGGCAAGCCGCCGTCCGAACCGGTCCGTGCACGCCTCCGCGTCCCGCAGCCTCACCGTGCGCCCCTCCACGAGCGAGCGGTTGAACGCCGCCGCTTCCTCGCCGAAGCAATCGTGGTGGCCGCGCGTCGTCTCCGGCGTGTCGGCGAGCAGGTAGCGGATCCGCTCGCCGTCCTGGAGTACCACCGTGTCCCCGTCGATGACCTGCGTCACCACGCCCGTGGAAGGTCCGCACTCCCCTTCCCCGTCACCGCCGCAGGCCAGGAGGAAGGTAAGCAGCAACAGGCACCCCATGCCTGGCGTCCTCATGGCGCGCACGTCCGGTTCTCGCGGCCCGGGGTACCCCGGTCTCCCGCGCCGTACGTCACCCCCACGGGGGTTGGACAGAAGGCACCGGCCGCATCGTTGCCGGACGCATCCCGCACGCGCGCATCGAGCTGTGAGGACGCACCGGAGATCGCGGCCTGCGTGAAGGCCACCGAGTCCAGCACGGTGCCCTGCACCGCCAGCTTCAGGACGTGTGCCCCCGCACCATTGCCCAGGCTGAACCCGAACGTGCCGAGCACTCCAGGCAACCCGCCATTGAGCGAGGCGTCATCGGAGTGCGCGAGGACGGCGTATCCTCCCGCCTTCACCGACAGGCACAGCGCGGACTCCAGCGCGATGCCCCCTGTCTCGTTGGAGAGCATCACCCCGTTGAGGTCCACCTCGCGCAATGCGAGCACCTCCACCCATTCTCCCATCGCGTCCGGGACGGCGGAGGGATCCGCGAGGAACTCGGTGAGCACCAGCGAGCCCGCGGTTGGAACGCGGAGCGCGCGGGACTGCCCCGTCGTCCGGTCGATGCAGCCGGTCTGGGACACCCCCGCGTCCGTCCCAGAGCAGGTGCGGTTGGGTTTGCCCGGTGAGCCCAGGTTGCCCCGGTCTCCGTAGGGCTCCGTGGCCGCGCACCATGCGGTCGGTGCGTCGTTGTTCTTCGCCTCGGAGGTGAGCGGTGCCGACACCTGGGTGGCCACGCCGTCCTGGGCCGGGCCGTACAGCGCACTGTCGATGAGCACGGTTCCTGAGCGCACGGCGACGACACCGCCCGCGTTGCGCAGGTCCACGGAGAACGTGGCCAGGGGCGCAGGAAGCCCGCCGTTCACCTCGTGCTCCTGCCGTCGCGCCAGCAGCGCGGATTCGCCCGCCGCGAGCGACAGGCAACGCTCCGACTCCAGCCGCGTGCCCGATGTGTCCGTTCCCACCGTGAGGCCATTGAGGTCCACGGGCACGGTGGCGCGCACCTCCAGCCACTCGCCCACCGCGTCATCTCCGCGCGGGTTGGCCATCACCTCGGTGATGACGAGGTCGCCTGGACGTGGCGCCCGGATGTCCCGGGGAGCGACCGCTCCCGGTGGCAGACACGTCCCTGCATCCACGCTTGGCGTTCCACCATCGGTGGCGCCAGGGCACGGCGCGTTCGCGGTGCCCGGGCTGCCACGGACTCCACCCGGCACGGCCTCCGGCGCATCACACCAGCGCGACGGATCATCATTGCCCTCCGCATCCGGCACGAGACGACCGTCGTAGGTGCGGGCCGCTCCCGACTTCAACGGCGCGGAGAGCGCCACCGAATCGAGCACGCGTGTTCCACAGCGCAGGCCCACGAGCCCACCGCTGTTCCCCAGCGCGCCGAGCGCGTCGCCATAGGTCTGATCCACGTGTTCGGGCAGGGGTCCGTCACGCACGTCCCCCATCACGAGGAAGGCCCCCGCATCCACCTGGAGGTTCGTGGTCAGCGTATAGGCCCGCTCCTGCGCCCCCTCCTCCCGGGCGGTGAAGAGCGTCACGCCCAGCAAGTCCACGGTCTCCCGGGTGGGGTTGTGGAGTTCCACATACTCCTTCCCGGTGTCCGCTCCCGCAGGGTCGTTGAGGTACTCGGTGATGACGAGGTCCCCCGGCAGCAAGGCCTCACACGCCGCCGCCTCTTCCTCCCACGCTGGCACCCCGCACGCCCCCAGAAGTCCCAACC
>NZ_RAWD01000552.1:0-3180 GCF_003612065.1 Corallococcus sp. CA047B | reverse complement strand
GGACGGGGTGGGCACCGGGTAGTGGCCCTCCTTGCCCAGGGGCGAACCGAACAGCTGCGAATCCGCCTGACGCGAGCGCATGAGGTCCACGACGAAGTTCATGCGCTGGTCCAGCTTGCTCCAGTCCTTCGCGGCGGTGCCGTGGAGGCTATCGGGCGTCCGGTCCAGGCGCCCCAGCAGTGCGCGCAGCTCGGGGTTTTCAATCGTGCGCAGGTGCGGCGGGAAGAGCACGTCCTCCATGCCCTTGGGCGGCGGCAGGTCGTTGCCCAGCTTCAGCGCGCCACCGGGCAGCGTCAGCCGCATCATGTTCTCGGTGACGGCGGCGCGGAACACCGTCGCCAGCTGATCCACCAGCGGGTTCAGGGCCGCGTCCACCACGCCCGCCTTGATGGCGGCCTTCGCGGCGAGGTTCGCGGGGAAGGGCAGGGCGTTGGCGCCCGCTTCGACGGACTGCTTCAGGATCTTGCGGAAGACGTCCTTCACCGGCGCGTTGAGCGCGCCCTCGATGTAGGGCTGGAGCTGGGTCTGCTCGTGCAGCCCCACCTGGGTGTTGCCCAGCAGCACCAGCTCGGCCTTCTTGTTCGGGTCCTTCTCGAACATGGCCTCGGCGTAGTGGCTGAACGCCTCGCGCAGCAGGGGCTTGTCCGCGGGGATGCTGGCGGCGAACCGCTCCACCTTGGCCGCGTCGTATCCCGTGTCGCCCTGGAAGGCCTCCACGAAGCGGGCGAACTCGAACCCCACGTCGTTGAAGACGAAGTGATTGCCGCCCGCGACGGCCTGGCTGGTGGCGTTGAGCGCATCGGTGCCGGCCCTGGCGATGTCGCCCAGGGGGAGCGCGGGCAGGCCCAGCTTGCGCAGCAGGTCGTCCGCCTTGCTCATCGCGCCGCCCAGGATTCCGCCGCCCTTGAGCGCGTCCACGAACACCTTGGGCATGTCCTCCTGGCGGATGCTCACCCCGGCCTGCTTGGAGGCCCACGAAGCGATGGTGGACCAGTTGGTGTTCTCCTCGCCCAGCAGCGAACCCATCGCGTTGGACAGGTCGTGGTAGCCCTGGGTGATGGCCAGGTTGCGGGCCACCGGGTCCTTCATCGCGGCGATGGTCCTCACGTCCCCGGGGCTGGGGAAGCTGCCGGGCGCGGGACGGTTGCCCTGGGCCACCACGCCAGCGGGCGTGGACAGCGCCACGGGCGTTTTTCCGGACGGGGGGGTGTCGAAGCGCGAGGCTGCCGGATGGCCCTGCCCGGGCTTCACCGTGTTGCGCGCACGCTGCGGGGCCGCCGGCTCGGAGGGCCGGGGCGTGGACGGGATTCGGGGAGCGATCTTCGGGGGAGCCATGATTCCAGTATCACCCGGAAACTCCCCGAAGTTGCGTTCAGGCGGGACGATGGCTCCAGGCCGCCCGGGCCTCCTCGACGGAAACCGCCTGGAAGTGCACGGAAGCCCCGGCCCGGCGGGCACCCAGGCGGCCCCAGTCCGCGCGGATGACGACGGCGATGAGCGGGTAGCCCCCGGTGGTCGGATGGTCCGGACCCAGGACGATGGGCGTTCCCGACAGCGTCACCTGGAGGGCGCCGCGCACCATGGGCCGGGAGGTGCCCGTGCCCTCGTCGCCGTGGGGAACGGGCGGTCCGTCCAGCCGCTGTCCCACGCGGTCGCTGGCGGGCGACACGGTGAAGGTGCTGCCCAGGAGCATCGCCACGGCCGCGTCGCCGAAGCGGGCGGTGTCCGGGCCCAGGAGGATGCGCACGGGCGCGGTGGGGTCCAGGGCCTCCGCGAGGCGCGGGAGGTCCGCTTCGGAAGGACTGTCCGCGGAGACCGGCGGGCCCAGTGGAAGGGAGTCTCCCTTGCGCAGGGGACGGCCCTCCCATCCTCCCAGCCGGGCCACTCCCAACGTCCCGCGTCCGCCCAGCACCTCGGGGACGGCCAGTGCGCCGTCCACGGCCACGTAGCGCACGGCATACCGGGTGGGCGCGAGCACCGTGAGCGTGTCGCCGTCCGCGAGGAGCCGCGCGGCTTCTCCGTCCACGGACACGCGCACGTCGCGGCCCCGGGCGCGAAGCTCCAGCCGTCCGTAGGCCTCCAGCGCCGCGGCGCTCCAGGCATTGCCCACCGCGCGGTTCGCGGCGATGAGCAGCTCCGGCACCCACGCGCCGCCCGGAGGAACGCCGTGGTGCATGTGTCCCGGCCGGCCACCGTCCTGCACCATCACGGGAGCCCCCAGGCTGACGACTTCAATCGAGGCCGTCATGGGTCCTCCCGTTCGAAGCGCACGCGGTCACCCAACTGCATCACGGCGCCGTGCTTCGGGTCGAACGCGGTGAAGTCCAGCGCCGTGCCCACCAGGTTCCATCCCCCGGGCGACGCGAAGGGATACACGCCCGTGCGCTCCCCGGCGATGCCCACCGCGAGCGCCGGCACCCGCGTGCGCGGCGTGGCCAGCCGGGGACAGGCGATGCTCGCATCCACCTCCCCCAGGTACGCGAAGCCCGGCAGGAACCCCACGCAGCGCACCGTGTACTCGCGGGCCGTGTGACGGCGCACCACCTCCTCCACCGACAGCCCCGCGTGCGCGGCCACCTTCGGCAGGTCCTCGCCGTCGTAGCGCACGCGGATGCGCAGCAGCGGTCGCTCCACCGGAGTCACAGGCATCACGCGCAGCCGCGTCAGCACGAGCGCGGGAGCCTCGGGGGGCGTCGCCGGATCGAAGTACACGCAGGCATGGGACTCGGTGATGACTGCATCGAGCACCCCCGGCAGCGCGCACAGGGCCTCGCGCGCCTGCCGCCGGTCCACCGCCTCCGGCAGCACCAGCCGCAGCGCGCTGTCCCCCAGGGGTTCCGGAGGACGCTCCAGCGCATCCAGCATGGCGCGCACCTCTCGGGCCAGCGTCACGGCCCCCGGCGTGTCCCCGTGCACGCACAGCGTGTCCACCGTGCCGCCCGTGGCCAGTCGCACCGTGTTCTCCCGGGCGCGCGCCACGTCGGTCAGCACCGCGCCGGGTTGACCGCGCGGAATCAACGAGCCGTCTGGAAGCGTGCCCCGGTCCGCGAAGCCCTCTCGCGAACGGCTTTCTTCCTCAATGTGGGAAGCTCCTTCCTCTCAAGCGTTGGAGAGCCCTCCGAAGGGGCGTCCATCGAGCGCGTCTCATCTGCGTCCCTGGTTGATGCACTCTGCCAGTTC
>NZ_RAWD01000551.1:0-3190 GCF_003612065.1 Corallococcus sp. CA047B | reverse complement strand
GGAAGGGCTACACTCCCGGGCCGAATGTCCGCCTCGCAGGTCGCCGAAGCGCTGTACGCCGCCCACAAGTCCCGCGCCACCGGCCGGCTGACGCTGCACGCGGGTGGACGCGAGTCCGCGCTGTGGCTGCGCGAAGGCGACCTGGTGGGCGCGAGGCTGGGCTTTGGCTACCAGAGTCCGGCGCAGGCGCTGTTCCAGACGGGGCTGTTGGGCGTGGACGCCCTGGATGCGCTGTGGGCGCGGGGTGGGGCGGCGGCGCCGGACGAGGAGCTGCTGGAGGACAGCGGGCTGAAGCCGTCGGTGGTGCACGAGCAGCAGGTGCTCGCGCAGGTGCGGCGGCTGAGCGAGCTGGCGGAGCGCGCGGACTTCGCGGCGGAGGCGGTGGAAGCGGCGAAGGACTTCGCGCCGATCGCGGGTGTGAGGGTGGTGCGCGCCGCGCTGGAGCCGACCCCGAGCGAGGCGGTGCCCGCGAGGGTGTACCGGTGCCCGGAGGTGGCCGCGTGCGAGCCGTGGCTGACGGATGCGTCCGAGCGGCAGTTGTTGGAGACGCTGGGGGCGTTCCGGAAGCCGGAGGCGCTGACGGGGGCGCAGCAGGCGCTGCTGCGCGTGCTGGAGCGCGAGGGGCGCATCGAGGCCCTGTCGGTGGAGGACTGGGAGGAGCGCGAGCGGCTTCGGCGTGAGGAGGAGCTGCGGCAGGCGGAGGAGGAGGCCTGGAACATCGAGGAGGCGCGCCGGCGGGAAGAGGCGGCGCGGCGGGCGGAAGAGGCCCGGCTGGCGGAGCTTGCGCGCATCGAGGCGGAGCGGCTGGCGGAGCTTGCGCGCATTGAGGCGGAGCGGCTGGCGGAAGAGGCCCGGCTCGCGGAAGAGGCGCGGCTGGCGGAGCTTGCGCGCATCGAGGCGGCACGGCTGGCGGAGGAGGCCCGGCTTCGGGCGATTGAAGAGGCCCGGCTGGCGGAGGAAGCACGGCTGCGCGCGGAGGAGGAAGCGCGGCTGGCGGAAGAGGCTCGGCTGGAGGAGGAAGTACGGCTCGCGGAAGAGGCTCGGCTCCGGGCGATTGAAGAGGCTCGGCTTGCGGAGGAGGCTCGGCTTCGGGCGATTGAAGAGGCCCGGCTGGCGGAAGAGGCTCGCCTTGCCGAAGAGGCTCGCCTCGCTGAAGAGGCCCGTCTCGCTGAAGAGGCTCGACTCGCTGAGGAGGCCCGTCTCGCGGAAGAGGCTCGTCTCGCTGAAGAGGCCCGGCTCGCGGAAGAGGCTCGTCTCGCTGAAGAGGCCCGGCTCGCCGAAGAGGCTCGACTCGCTGAGGAGGCTCGACTCGCTGAGGAGGCTCGACTCGCTGAGGAGGCTCGACTCGCTGAGGAGGCTCGACTCGCTGAGGAGGCTCGACTCGCTGAGGAGGCTCGACTCGCTGAGGAGGCTCGACTCGCTGAGGAGGCTCGACTCGCTGAGGAGGCTCGACTCGCCGAAGAGGCTCGACTCGCTAAAGAGGCCCGGCTCGCCGAAGAGGCTCGACTCGCTGAAGAGGCCCGGCTGGCTGAAGAGGCTCGACTGGCGGAAGAGGCCCGGCTCGCCGAAGAGGCTCGACTCGCTGAAGAGGCCCGGCTGGCTGAAGAGGCTCGACTGGCGGAAGAGGCTCGGCTCGCCGAAGAGGCTCGCCTCGCTGAAGAGGCCCGGCTGGCTGAAGAGGCTCGCCTCGCCGAAGAGGCTCGGCTGGCGGAAGAGGCGCGGCTGGCCGAAGAGGCCTGGCTCGCTGAAGAGGCTCGGCTGGCGGAAGAGGCTCGACTCGCCGAAGAAGCCCGCCTCGCCGAAGAGGCTCGACTGGCTGAAGAGGCCCGCCTCGCTGAAGAGGCTCGTCTCGCCGAAGAAGCCTGGGTGCGCGCGACGGAAGAGGCTCGTCTTGCGGAAGAGGCTCGCCTCCGTGCGGAGGAAGAAGCTCGAATCGCAGAAGAGATCCGCATCGCTGAAGAAGCTCAGCTTCGCGAGGAAGCGGCTCGTCTCGCGGAGGAGGCACTACTTGAGGAGGCCAGGCTGCGTGCCGAAGAGGAAGCTCGGCTCGCGGAAGAAGAGAGACTTCGTGTAGCCGAAGCGGCGTGGCTTGCCGAAGAAGCCCGGCTGCGTGCCGAAGAAGAAGCACGTTTGGCCGAAGAGGCTCGGCTCGCTGAAGAGGCCCGGCTCGCCGAAGAGGCTCGCGTCGCGGAAGAGGCTCGCGTCGCGGAAGAGGCTCGCGTCGCGGAAGAGGCGCGGCTCGCGGAAGAAGCCCGCATCGAGGAAGAGGCTCGTCTCGCTGAAGAGACGCGGCTGGTTGAAGAGGTCCGGCTGGCGGAAGAGGCTCGGCTCGCTGAAGAGGCTCGGCTCGCTGAAGAGGCTCGGCTCGCTGAAGAGGCTCGGCTCGCTGAAGAGGCCCGTCTCGCCGAAGAGGCTCGTCTCGCTGAAGAGGCCCGTCTCGCCGAAGAGGCCCGTCTCGCTGAAGAGGCCCGTCTCGCTGAAGAGGCCCGTCTCGCTGAAGAGGCCCGTCTCGCTGAAGAGGCTCGGCTGGCTGAAGAGGCTCGGCTGGCTGAAGAGGCTCGACTCGCCGAAGAGGCTCGACTCGCCGAAGAGGCGCGACTGGCTGCTGAAGAGGCTCGACTCGCTGAAGAGGCGCGACTGGCTGCTGAAGAGGCGCGACTGGCTGAGGAGGCCCGGCTCGCCGAAGAGGCTCGTCTCGCTGAAGAGGCTCGTCTCGCTGAAGAGGCTCGGCTCGCCGAAGAGGCTCGGCTCGCTGAAGAGGCCCGTCTCGCGGAAGAGGCCCGCCTCGCGGAAGAGGCCCGCCTCGCGGAAGAGGTCCGGCTGGCTGAAGAGGCCCGCCTCGCTGAAGAGGCCCGGCTCGCCGAAGAGGCTCGTCTCGCTGAAGAGGCTCGGCTGGCTGAAGAGGCTCGACTCGCGGAAGAGGCCCGTCTCGCCGAAGAGGCGCGACTGGCTGCTGAAGAGGCGCGACTGGCTGCTGAAGAGGCGCGACTGGCTGAGGAGGCTCGGCTCGCTGAAGAGGCTCGGCTCGCTGAAGAGGCTCGGCTCGCCGAAGAGGCTCGACTGGCTGAAGAGGCCCGTCTCGCGGAAGAGGCCCGCCTCGCGGAAGAGGCCCGCCTCGCGGAAGAGGTCCGGCTGGCTGAAGAGGCCCGCCTCGCTGAAGAGGCCCGGCTCGCCGAAGAGGCTCGTCTCG
>NZ_RAWD01000550.1:0-3226 GCF_003612065.1 Corallococcus sp. CA047B | reverse complement strand
CATCCGAACCGTGACCCGACGAGCCACCCGAGCCACCATTGCCCGGACGCCCCGCGCCTCCCGTGCCACCACTGCCCGGACGCCCCGCGCCACTGCCCGGGCCCGGCCCGGAGCCACCTCCCGTGGCGGGCGGCGCGCAGTCCGACGGCGCCGGCTGGCAATCCGACGGCGTGGGCGAGGGACGGCCCGGGCGCTCCGGGCGTCCGTACTTCGCGAAGTCCGCGGCCAGCCGCTTCGACTCCTGCTGGAGGCTCATCAGGTCGATGCGGTCGTCGTTGAAGTTCGGCACTGGAACGAAGAGCACCTTGTTCTTCGCCGTGTCCACCTGCTCGAAGAAGCCCCGGTTCTCGACCATGAACTTCGCCGCGTCCCGCAACGACGGCGACACGTTCGCGTCCTGCGAGATGCGCTGGAGGTCGCCGTGCGACAGCGTGCCGTCCTTGCGGCCGTCCATCAGGTCCAGGTAGCCGAAGTTCGCCTCCAGCGTGCGCAGCGAGTCCGCGTAGTCCAGCAGCTTCGGATCCAGCGGGCTCCGGCTTCCGGAGACGCCGGATCCCGCCTGCGAGCCCCCTGCG
Source organism: Corallococcus sp. CA047B (assembly GCF_003612065.1). Classification (NCBI taxonomy): domain Bacteria; kingdom Pseudomonadati; phylum Myxococcota; class Myxococcia; order Myxococcales; family Myxococcaceae; genus Corallococcus; species Corallococcus sp. CA047B. The sequence goes on along the minus strand of NZ_RAWD01000550.1, from coordinate 2,651 downwards.
TTCGCGGAGGGCGCGTAGCCCGCGGATGCCTTCGCCGCGTCCTGGGGCGCGCAGTACTCCGTCTTCGCCGGTGGGTTCTTCTTCAGTTCATCCGCGACGCCCAGCGCGCCACTGGCCGCCATCATCACGTTGCCGGTCATCACCCCGGCGGCCGTCTTGATGGAGTTGGTGAGGACCGGGGGCAGACCCAGGGCATTGCCCGCCAGGTCGACCACGGCGGTCATGGGACCGCCCAGCAGGTTCGCCACGCCTTTGAGGATGTCGAGCATCAAAACTCCCGCGCGATGGGTTGAAGGAGGTGCTGCCAGAGGACCGCGCGCCGTCTCTTCGGACGGGACCCGGTCATTGCAGCGGCGATGCCGGCCGCGGCACGGGGCGGCGCGAGCCATATCCAGGGGTTGGACGCGTGGAGGGCCGGCGTGCGTCCCCAGGCGCGGACGGGTCGGTCCACCGCGAGGGATTGCGGTTAGAGTCCGCCGCGCATGCGCACCTTCGGGCTCGACTACGGCACCAAGACCATCGGGGTGGCCGTCTCCGACGGACTGGGACTCACCGCCCAGACCGTCACCACCGTGCGACGCGCGTCGCTCAAGGCCGACCTCGCGGAGCTGTCCCGGCTCGTGAAGGAGTACGAGGTCACCCGCTTCGTCCTGGGCCTGCCGCTCAACATGAACGGGTCGGAAGGGCCGCGCGCGGAGGCCTCACGCAAGTTCGCGGACGTGCTCGGCCAGGCGCTCGGACTGCCCGTGGAGCTGTGGGACGAGCGGCTGTCCACCGTGGCCGCCCAGCGCACCCTGCTGGAGGCGGACGTCAGCCGCGCGAAGCGGCGCGAGGTCATCGACCAGCTCGCCGCGCAGTTCATCCTGCAGGGCTGGCTGGACGCGCACCGCGCCCCGGTCGAAGAAGGCTACGACCCGGAAGACTACGACCCGGAGGCGTGAACGAAGCCTGGAGCCGCTGAAAGCGGCCCCCGGGCCCCGAGCCCCGGGGCCCCTCCGATGCGTTACGGCTGACGGCGGTACACGTGCAGCGGGGCCTGGAAGCCGTCCTGCTCCACGTACGCCACGCCGTCGACCGTCAGCGTCCGCCCGTCCAGCGTCACGCCCTTGTCCTTGAGCAGGTTGCCCTCGTCGAAGCGCACCACCACGTCCGGCTTCGCGTCCTGGAGGCGCTGGCGGAAGGTGTCCCAGCGCACGCGCGCCATGCGCAGCTCCGGCAGGTTGGAGAAGAAGGCCAGCTGCAGGTCCATGTAGCGCGGGTCATCGTCGATGGCCGCCGCGCCGCCCCGGGCCGCCACCTCCTCCTTGAGGAAGCGCGCCACCTGCATCACCGCCACCGGGTTGGTGGACGTGGGGCTCACGGGGCGCAGGGAGTCATGCAGCCCGCCTTCCACGCGGAACGTGTAGATGCCCAGCGCCACCGGCATCACCACCGCCAGCACCGCGCTCACGCCCACCACCGCGCGGCGCGCGAAGGCGCTCCGGCCCGCCACCACCGCCGCGAAGCCCGGCGCCAGGAACACGGGCAGCAGCACCAGCTGCGTCACCGTGAAGCGCGCCAGCGGCACGAAGCTCAGCATCACCGCCGCGCGGAAGGTGAAGTACAGCGCGGGCAGGACCGCCGCCACCACCAGCCAGCGCGTCTCCGGGTGCTGCTTCCACGCCTTCACCATGCCCACCGCGCCCAGGAGCGCCACGCCGGGCGTCAGCGTGAACAGCGCCACCGCCGGCCAGAACCCCAGCTGCTGCAGCCGCCACCCCAGCGAGCCGCCGGCCCCACCGGAGTCCACCACCCACTGCCGGTGGAAGTCCTCCACCGCGTTGAGCGGGAAGAACGGGTCGCCGTGCGCCAGCTCGTTGCCCTGCATCCACAACAGCGGAAACGGCAGGCACACCAGCCCGAAGCCCACCGCGCGCGTGAGCGACGCCACCCGGTCCTCGCTGCTGAACACCAGCGCCACCGTGAGCAGCGGGATGTACATCCACGCGTCGTAGCGCAGCGCGCACGCGAAGTTGAGCAGCACCGCGCCCCAGAACAGCGGCTGGAAGCGGTTCTCCTCCACCCCTTCGGCCACCAGCGCGAACACCCCCAGCATGAAGCACAGCGACACCGCCTCGCTGCCTGCCGTGGTGGAGAACTGCAGGTGCATGCCCCAGGCACTGAAGGCCAGCCCCGCCGCCACGCCCGCGCGCCAGCCGAACAACCGCCGAGTCAGCGCGAACAGCGGCACCACCGACAGCACGCCGAACACCAGGCTCACCAGCCGGCCCGCCACGTCCCGGTCGAACACCGACAGCAACGGGCCCACCAGGTACAGGTGCAGGGGGCCGAACTGGAACGTCCCATCCTTGTAGGAGGTGATGACGTGCGGCGAAGCCCACCACCGCTCCGCCAGCTCCGTGCGCACCACCGCGTCGCCGTAGAGGTTCTCGTTGATGAAGAACACGCCCAGCCGGGGCAACAGCGCCGCCAGGAGCAACAGCCCCACCAACCACCGCATCGACGGCTCGGGCTGTGGCGCGGGCACCGCGGACAGGCCGGGCACTGCGGAGGGGGAAGCAACGGCGGCGGGACTCGAGGCGGGAACCATGGCGCGCGCGAGGATACGCAGGCAGGGCTCAAAGCCAAGCCGGCGACCCACCCTCCTGCCC
>NZ_RAWD01000054.1:0-35819 GCF_003612065.1 Corallococcus sp. CA047B | reverse complement strand
GGTCCACGGGGCGGGGCTCCGGGTGCTTCAGGCTGAAAGACAGGGAAGGGAAAAGGCCACCTGGGCGCCAGCGCCGGGCGCCGAGTCCACCACGATGGAACCACCGAGCTTCATCGCCCGCTCACGCATGTTGAGCAGGCCGTAGTGTCCGCGCGGCGTGCGGCCCGGGTCGAAGCCCTTGCCGTTGTCGCGCACCACCAGGTGCACGCCCTCGGCGCTGAAGTCCAGGCGCACCTGGACCTCCTTGGCCTCGGCGTGCTTCGCCGCGTTGGACAGGCACTCCTGGAGGATGCGGAACAGGGCCAGCTGCGCGTCCGGAGGCAGCTTGCGCGTCAGGCCCGTGCGCTCGAAGCGGATCTCCTGGCCGGTGCGGTCGCGGAACGTCTTGACGTAGTCCTCCAGGCCCTGCGCCAGCTCGAAGTCGTCGCGCATCATCCGCAGGTTGCGGCGCAGCTCCTCGATGGACTCCTCCGCGGTGGCCTTCATCTCGCGGATCTCCGAGCGCAGTCCGTCGTCCTCGCGCGCCATCGCCATGTTCAGGATGTACTCGGCCTGGATGATCATGGAGGACAGGGACGCGCCCAGGCCGTCGTGGATCTCCCGCGCCAGCCGGTTGCGCTCCTCCACCACGGCCAGCTCCTTCAGGTCGCCCTGCAGGGAGACCACCTCGCGGTGCGCGGTGGCCTCGCGCTCGTTCAGGTACACGAGCACGTAGACGATGATGAAGTTGAGGCCCAGGTACCAGAGCAGCGTGAGCAGCTCCACCGCCGTCACGGACCGGTCCAACAGCAGGTCCAGCCGAGTGGTAACGGGCAGCGCCAGCAGCGGCGGGAGAATGGCCAGCGGCTTGGGGAAGAGGATGGCGAAGAGCGTGGTGAACAACAGCTGCGTCGCCAGCAGCGGGCTCTGGAGGCCGCCGCCCACCTGGGGCCGGGCGATGAGCACCACGGTGATGAGCAGGTCGAAGCAGAGCGTGAGGTACGTCACCCACCGGCCCGCCTTCGGGTGGTCGATGACGAGCAGGTTCGCGACGCTGTAGAGCAGCATCGCGAAGTAGCCCACGAAGGAGATGGGGCCGCTGAAGCCGAAGTAGCCGCTCCACGCGGGCACCGCGAGGATGAGCAGGCCCAGGGTGAGGAACATCATCCGCGCGTAGAAGAGGGCGCGGGCCCTGGCGACGAAGCGGTCCTGCTCCCAGGAGGCGGCCGCCTGCTCCGCGGACACGTTGTCCGTGAGGTTGCGGCGCTCCAGGACGGCGCGGACGCGGGCCCGCAGGTCGTGGGCCGGGTGCTGCTCGCCGTCTCTCAGCTCGCTGTCCATGCGCCCGGCAGCTTACGGGACGTTCCCCAGGGAGCGGAATTCCCGGAGCCAAACGATTGGCTCCCTGCCGGGCGAGGGACTTGAGCGGGCGCTACTTACCGGCGCCCGCGTCCACGCACGCCGCCTTCGCTTCCGGCTGCTGCTTGAAGACGAACTCCAGGCGGTCGCGGCTCTCCCCGGTGCGCTCGTCGAACAGGGGCGTGCCGCCTGCGTACATGGTGCCCGCCTTGCTGCCGTAGCGGTCAAGTTTGTGGGACTTGAGCCAGCTGTCCACGCAGGACTCCAGGGCCAGCCGGTCGCTGGCGCCCGAGTCGAAGCTGGAGGCGGAGGTGGCGCCGGAGTCGGGCGTCCCGGCCTCGGCGGTGGGCTGGGCGCCGTTCTCGGGGGAGCCCGACTTGAGCTCCTCTCGGACGGTGCCCGTCTGGGTGGCGGCGTCCGGGCTCTCGCCGGTGTTCTTGTGGCAGCCGACAGCCAGGGACAGGAGGGTGGAAAACACGAGCGCGCCGGTCAGGTTTTTCATATGTCCTGGCAAGTGAGGGCCGCTTGCGATGGCGGCGGTGGCGACAACGGGTGTGAAGGCTTCGGGAACGTCCCGGAGACAGGACGTGGAGTCGCCGCACCATATTCGTTCGATCCTCGCGGAGCACCAGTCCCATGCACGGCCATCCCGATACCGACCACCACGCTCGCATTCCCCACGCCACCCGCATCGAGCGCTCCCGCGTGCTGGTGGTGGGGGCGGGCGGCCTGGGCTGTCCGGCGTCGCTGGCGCTCGCGCAGGGCGGCGTGGGCCACCTGACCCTGGTGGATCCGGACCGGGTGGACGTGACGAACCTGCACCGCCAGCTGTGGCACCGCACCGGGGACGTGGGCCGCTTCAAGGCCGAATCCGCCGCCGCCGGCCTGCTGCGCGCCTTTCCCGCCTTGAGCGTGGAGGCCCTGCCCGAACGGCTGGACGCGAACAACGCGGAGGCGCTCTTCCGCGCGCACGACCTGGTGGTGGATGCCACGGACGGGGTGGCCACCAAGTTCTTCCTGTCGGACGTGGCGGTGCTCACCGGCGTGCCGCTGGTGTACGGCGGCGTGCTGCGCATGCAGGGGCAGGCCCTGCGCATCGATCCAGGCGGGCCGTGCCTGCGCTGTCTCTACGAGGACGTGCCCCCGGCGGACGCGGTGCCCACGTGCGCGCAGGCGGGCGTGCTGGGCTCGATGGCGGGGCTCATCGGCGCGGTGCAGGCGCTGCTCGCGCTGGAGCTGCTGGCGGGCGCGGCGGGCCGGACGCGCGGCGAGGCCACGCTGCACGTGCTCGACGGCGCGACGTTGGAGGGGCGCACGGTGAAGGTGACGCGCGCGCCGGACTGCCCGGGGTGCGGCATCCAGTCGCTGCCCCCATTCCCTTCGTCCCAGGAGGACACCTCATGCCCGACGTGACGGCGACGTTGGACATCACCCGCGAGGTGTGTCCGATGACCTACGTGCGCACCAAGCTGAAGCTGGAATCGCTGCCGGGAGGCGCGCTGCTGGAGGTGTTCCTCAAGGGCGAGGAGCCCCTGAAGAACGTGCCCCGCAGCGCTATCGACGAAGGCCACGAGGTGGTGTTGCTGGAGCCGCGCGGCGATGGCACCCACCGGCTGTTGGTGCGAAAGCACGGAAAGTGATCATGGCGACGATTCGGATTCCCACACCCATGCGCACCCTGACGCGCAACCAGCCCGAGGTGCAGGCCACCGGCGCCACCGTGGGCGAGGTGCTGCGCGACCTGGACGCGCGCTACCCCGGCATGAGCGCCCGGCTCTTCGACGAGCGCGGGGCGGTGCGCCGGTACGTGAACATCTTCCTCAACGACGAGGACGTGCGCGCGCTCCAGTCGCTGGACACGCCGGTGAAGGACGCGGACCGGATCACCCTCATCCCGGCCATGGCGGGAGGCTGAGCGGACATGGCGCTGCGTGAGGATCAGATCCTGCGCTACTCCCGGCAGATCCTCCTGCGGGAGGTGGGCGGGCGCGGCCAGGAGGCCCTGCTGTCGGGTGGCGCACGGGTGGACGGCCTGGGCGCGTCCGGCCTCACCGCGACAGCGTACCTCGCGGGAGGCGGCACGCCGGTGACGGGCGTGGGCGGGCTGACGATGGGGCCCTGGTCGCCGGGGTTCCTCGCCACGGCGCACGACGTGGGCCGGCCGGTGGCGGAGATGCTGGCGCAGGTGGTTCCGGAGGTGAACCCGGACGCGGCGGGCACGCCCGGGGGCGGCCTGCTCGCGGAGCTGCCCGCGGCGTGGAGCGGCGAGGCCCCTTGGGTCGCCCTGGGTGGGGATGGCGCGCGCGGCGCGGTGGTGTTCCGGGGCGCGGACGGGTGCGTCTGGTGCTTTGGCGAAACGGTGCGCCACCTGGGGACGCCGCCGGACGGGGCCCTGGGCGTGGCCCTGGGGGCCCTGGGGGCGCTGGTGTTCCAGCGGCTGCGGCTGGGCATGGGGCCGTCGCTGGGCGGCCGGTGGTTGAGCGCCCCGGGCGCGGTGGCGGACCTGGAACCGCACCAGTGCTCGCGTTGCAAGGCCGCGAAGCCCTGATCCGCCATGCGAGGCCCCGCCTTCCCGCCGGAAGTCCTTGCCCGGATGCTCCACCACCTGGAGGCCGCGTGGCCCTTCGAGGGCTGCGGCGTGATCCTGAAAGGGGAGGGGGAGGACGGCCCCTGGCGCGTCGTGCCGCTGCCCAACGCGTCTCCCACCCCGCGCATCGCCTACGCCTTCGCCCCGGACGCGTGGCTCCAGGTCTGTCTGGAGGCGGAAATCCGGCGGGAGACCCTGGTCAGCGTCTTCCACTCCCACATCGAAACCGCCGCCACCTTCTCCGCCGAGGACCGCCGTCAGGCCGCTCCAGGAGGTGTCCTACTTCTGCCGGGTGTGTCGTATGAGGTGATCTCCATCCACGGTGGCAGGGCGACCTCTGCCTCATCCTCTCAGTGGATGGATGGCGATTTTCAGGGTGTTCCGCTCCCACTGCCGGATTTCAGGTTTGAAAAACCCTTGTAAGGGCGGGCACTTGATCGCTTGGAACCCCCACCTGCGGAAAGGTGGGTCCGAATTGTCAAGTCAGTGGGTTTTCGTCTATAAAGCGGCGGTCGATTGGATCTGCCGCGTCCCATGCCGCGTGCAAGAAGCGCTCCGGACGCAGGGAGTTTGAACCCTTATGGCCACCAACACTGGCTTTACCCTCTGGCTGACCGGCATGTCCGGTACCGGAAAGAGCACCACGGCTGCCTACATCGCGGCCCGCCTCCGGCAGGTCGGGCGCAACGTGGAGGTCCTCGACGAGGGCGATCTCCAGAACGACCTGTGGGCGGGCATCGGCGATTCCAAGGATGAGCGCAACACGGTGGTCCGCCGTCTGGGCTTCGTGGCCAACCTGCTGAGCCGCAATGGCGTGGCGGCGCTGGTTCCCTGCGTGAGCCCCTACAAGTCGAGCCGCGAGGAGGTGCGCCGCGCGGTGGGCAAGTACGTGGAGGTCTACGTCGACTGCCCCACGGAGAAGCTCATCGAGCGCGACACCACCGGCCGCTACAAGAAGGCGCTCAACGGCGAGATCCCGAACTTCATCGGCATCACGGAGCCGTACGAGCCGCCCAACTCGCCGGAAGTCACCATCTACTCCGACACGGAGTCGGTGGAGGACGGCGCGGCGAAGATCTTCCAGGCGCTCCTGGACCTCGGCCTGATGTCCACGGACGAGCTGAAGACGATCACCGGCAAGAAGATGAAGGCCAACCCGCTGCCCAAGAAGGCCCGCCGCGACGAGGACGAAGAGGATCCTCCGGTTCGCATGGTGGGTGCCAAGGGCGCCAAGACGGCGAAGGTGGCGGCCCCCAAGGCGGACAAGGGTTCCAAGGGCGCCAAGGCGCGTCCGGCCACCCGCGCCGCCCGCGTGGGCAAGCCGGCCCCGGCCGCGAAGAAGGCCGCCAAGCGCAAGGCCAAGTAATCGTCGAATCCGTCGTTCTTTCGTGAAGGGCTCCGGGGTGCGTGCGCGATGCGCGTGCAATCCGGGGCCCTTCCGTTTTAGGAGTTGCCCCATGCTGAGCCCCGAGCAGATCCAGGCCCTGTGTGACGCGTCCCGCCCCAAGCTGGAGGCGATGCGTGAATCCCTGCGCGCGCATGGCAGCGCCCTGGTGGCCTTCTCCGGCGGCGTGGACTCCACCTTCGTCCTCAAGGTCGCGGTGGAGGTGCTGGGCGAGCGCGCCCTGGCCCTCACCGCGCTGTCCGCCTCCGTCGCCCCGGAGGAGGAGCAGGAGGCGCGCGAGCTGGCGGGACGGCTGGGCGCCCGCCACGTCGTCGTCTCCAGCAACGAGCTGGCGAACCCCAACTACGCCGCCAACCCCACCAACCGCTGCTACTTCTGCAAGACGGAACTGTACGACCTCTGTGAGGCGAAGCGCGCGGAGCTGGGCCTGTCGGTGGTGCTGGACGGCTTCAACGCGGACGACTTCAAGGATCACCGCCCCGGCCACAAAGCGGCCAAGGAGCACAAGGTCGTGTCGCCCCTGGCCCAGGCCGGGCTGACCAAGGATGAAATTCGCGCCTGGAGCCGCGCGCTGGGCCTGCCCACCTGGGACAAGCCGCAGATGGCGTGCCTGGCGTCGCGCATCCCCTACGGCACGTCGGTGACGCGCGACCGGCTCCTGCAGATCGCCGCCGCGGAGTCGGAGCTGCGCACCCTGGGCTTCCGGCAGTTCCGCGTGCGCTACCACCAGGACGTGGCGCGCATCGAACTGGACGCCGCGGAGTACCCGCGCTTCTTCGAGGCCGCCGTGCGCGAGCGGATCAACGGCGCCTTCAAGTCGCTGGGCTTCAAGTTCGTGGCGTTGGATCTGGAGCCCTTCCGCTCCGGCCGGCTCAACGAGGCCGCCGGCATCACCCCCCAGCCGGCGGGGCAGGGTAGGGCCGAGGGCTTCCCGCTCCCGGTGGTGGGGTGAAGGCCCTCCGCCTTCCGTCCTTCCTGATCCGCGTTCCCGGCCTCTTGCTGATCCTGGGGGCCGCGCCCGCCGTCGCCGCCGAATACGTGGACGACGGCCCGTACGCGCACCGCCGCTCGCTGATCCTCATGGCGGGGCCCGGCGCCACGTACACGGAGCGGATCAGCGGCCGCGCCACCGCGTCCGGCCTCGCCGCGCAGCTCGATCTCGGCGTGGGCCTCACCGTCGGCTACGACCAGGACGAGGTGTTCCTCCTCGTGCGGGGCAGCAGCGGCGGTGGCCCGGGCGAGGAACTGGCGCTGATCGGCGGCTACCGCAGCGTCTTCGGATCCGAGTCCTGGCAGACCTTTTTTGATCTCGGCGCGTCCGTGCGTCCGATTTCTGGGCCGTGGCTGGGGCCTCGCATAGGGTTCGGCGCCAGACACACCCTCTCGGATCATTTCGCGCTGTACGGCGGGCTCGGATTCACCTTCGGGTTCGGCTCCGGACTGCGCGCGGACACCGAGGTCTTCACCGGGCTTCAGTGGATCATCCCGGTGGGCTCGGCTTCGTGAGAAATTCTTGCGGATGTCCGACTCTGTGAGATGGTGTGCGCATCTGTAGGAGGTCGCGCACTTGGACATGAATCCCCGCCTCACCTCGGTCGTGTTTCGTCTCAACCGCGAGAAGCTCGATGCCCTGAAGGAGCTGTCGCGCGCCACGCGCATCCGTCAGAGCGAGTACCTGCGGGAGGCCATCTCGGACCTGCTGGCGAAGTACGAAGCGCGCTTCGTGGACTGAAAAGCGCTGCGCTTCAGCCCGGCGTCCCTCTACGTGAAGGGAGGCGAGTCGGGCAGACCGGGCGGATGGAGGCGCTCGCCGGGCCCGAAAGGGTCCACCGCGGAAGGATAGCGGACCTCCCACAGCACCAGCCCATGCGCCGGGGCCTTGAAGCCGGCCAGGGACGTGCCCGCATCCAACGCCGCGTGCCATTGCTCCTCGGACAGGAGCCCTGCGGCCACCTTCAGCGCGCTGCCCACCAGGTACCGCACCTGGTAGCGCGCGAAGCCATCTCCCTCCAGGCATGCCTCGTACAGCCCACCGCCCCGCTCGCGCAGGGTGGCGGAGGCCAGGGTGCGCGCCTTCTGGGGGCTGGAGCGCTCGTGGAACGCGGTGAAGTCCCGCGTGCCCACGGCGCGCTCAAGCAGGGCCTCCAGCCGCTCCGGCGTCACCGCGCGCCCGCCCTGGAGTGTCCCGTCCGCCGCCACGTCCAGCGCATGCGGCCGCCACGCCTCCGACGGTGGCGCGCCCAGCGTCAGCCGGTACCGGTACACCTTCCCGCTCGCGCTCCACTGTGCATGGAAGGACCCCGGCGGCCGCTTCGCCACGCACAGGCCCACGTCCGGGGACAGGAAGGGCGCCAGCCTCCGGGGCAGCTCCTCCGGGGGCACGTCCTCGTCCAGGCGCAGGCTGATGACCTGCATCCGGGCGTGGACCCCCCGGTCCGTGCGACCCGACGGCATCACCGTCGCGGGCGAACCGGCCTTGGCAAGGGCGTCCTCCAGGGCATCCTGGACGGTCGGACCCTCCACCTGGCGCTGGAAGCCGCGGAAGTTTCCACCGCGGTACCAAGTCCACAGTACGGCGGGAATTCGTCGGGGAGGAGTCTTGGCCATGGCGTTGCGATGGCGCGGGCAGACACACGATACTCCCGCGCGAATGCTGGCCGGACAACAAGAACTCGCGGTGGACAGTGATGTGCAGTGGCTTTTCCGCCAGGGCGACCTGGTGCTGGGGCCCATCATCGCGTCCCAGGTGGTTGAAAAGCTCTATGCGGGGGAACTGACCCCGGACAGCCCGGTGGCGCCCGCGGGCGAGCGGGACTTCCGCTCGCTGCGGGACACCGCCGCCTTCCAGGTGCACATCGCGCGCTATGAGGCCCAGGGCCGCGTCGCCGCGACGATGCTCGTCGAGCAGGCGAAGAACCAGCGCCGCGTGAAGGTGCTGGGCGGGGTCGCCGCGGGCGTGGCGCTGCTCTTGGGCGTCGCGGGCTGGTACATCGCGCGCAACGCGGCGGTGTACGGCTGGTTCGGCCAGAGCGAGGAGGGCGACGGCATCACCATGGATCCGCCCACCATCCGGCTGGCCCAGTCGCGCGCCGGGGACGAGGACCTGTTCGCCTATCCCTCCAACGACCCGCGCCGTCCGGACCGCGCCCCCGGCACGGGCACCGGCGCCGGCACCGGGACGTCAGCGAAGCCGGCGGGCACCGCCGTGGCCAGCGCCACCAGCCGTCCGCCCCGCACGGGCAGTGTCTCCACGGATCCCGACGGCCTGGAGATGGCCCAGCAGTTCGACCAGAGCGCCATCAACCGCGTCGTGTCCGGCAACCGGGCCACGCTCTTTCGCTGCTTCAAGGAAGAGGCCGAGCGCACGCCGGGCCTGGCCGCGAAGATTCCAATGGAGTTCGTCATCGGCAACGACGGCCGCGTGGCGAAGCTGTGGGTGGACAACCCCCAGTTCAAGCAGGGCCCGCTCTACGACTGCCTCTTCACGGAGCTGAAGAAGTGGCCCTTCAAGTCCTACGACGGAGAACGTGCGACGGTGGGGCTGTCGTTCAACATCGGCAAGCGCGGGTAGGGTGACTTTCTTGCCCACCCCCCGGACGTGCCCGATAGAAAGGGCATGTCCGCCGCATCCGTCGCCGAAGTCGAGATCTCGAAGAAGGCCCTGAGCGTCCCCCCGGGGACGTTCCGCCACACCGTCCTGGTGGCCGCCAAGAAGTTCAAGTCCACCTGGGCGGAGCTGGGCAAGCTGCTCGTCCAGGTCCGGGACGAGGCCAGGTACGAGGAGTGGGGCCACGCCACCTTCGAGGCCTATTGCCTCAAGGAGCTGCACATCAAGAAGCAGACGGCGCTGAAGCTCACGCGCTCGTTCAGCTTCCTGGCCAAGCACGAGGCCCCCGAAGAACTCCAGCAGCAGGAATTCCCCGAGAAGGCCCCGGCCTTCGAGGTGGTGGAAGTCCTGGCCGACGCCGAGGAGCGGGGGCAACTGTCACCCACCGAGTACAAGTCGCTGCGCGACAGCATCTGGAGCCCGGAGAAGTCGCCCACGGAACTCAAGAAGGAGTTCACCGAGCGCTTCCCCCGTCCGCCGCCCGAGCCGCCCCCGGAGAGCCTCCAGGTGCGGAAACTGGCGCAGCTGGCGCGAAAGCTCGCCTCCGAGCTGGCGGGGAGCCGTCGGGTGCCGAACGCTGTCGCCGAGCGGGCGGCCGCCCTGGCGGATGATGTCGAAGAGCTCGCGTCGAGCGTGACGGACGCCTGAGTCGCTGTTATCCAACACCGACCTGACCGGGGCTGAACGCTCCGCGAAGCGGCCCCCTCCGCTGGGCTTCCTGCCTGGAGGGGAGGGCCCTATAGTGGGTCAAGGGCCTGTAGCAGGTGGGCCTGGAGCCGTCTGAGACGTGGGCGGTTTCGAGCGTGGTGGAGTGCGGTGGTCGGCGGAGAAGGCTCCGGGTGCACCGGGGCCTGGCGAACTCGGAGGCGGCAGTGAAGAAGGAGCACCACGTCAACCTGTCCTGCTCGTTCTGCGGCAAGTCGCAGCGCGAGGTCCGGAAGCTCATCGCCGGACCCACGGTCTACATCTGCGACGAGTGCATCAAGCTGTGTAACGACATCATCGCGGACGAGAACGAACGCGAGGAGGGCAAGCCCCAGGTCAGCCTGCCCACGCCCTTGGAAATCAAGGCGTTCCTCGACGACTACGTCATCGGTCAGGACCAGGCGAAGAAGGTCCTCTCGGTCGCGGTCTACAACCACTACAAGCGCATCTACCAGAAGAAGCCCGCCGCCCGGCCGCGCCCTGGCGTGAAGAGCCCCACCGGCGAGGACGTGGAGCTGCAGAAGAGCAACATCCTGCTCATCGGCCCCACGGGTTCCGGCAAGACGCTGCTCGCCCAGTCCCTGGCGCGCTTCCTCAACGTCCCGTTCACCATCGCGGATGCCACCAGCCTCACCGAGGCCGGCTACGTGGGCGAGGACGTGGAGAACATCATCCAGAACCTGCTCCACAACGCCGACTACGACGTGGAGAAGGCGGCGCGCGGCATCGTCTACATCGACGAAATCGACAAGATCGCGCGCAAGGGTGACATGCCCAGCGCCACCCGCGACGTGGGCGGCGAGGGCGTGCAGCAGGCGCTGCTGAAGATCATCGAAGGCACCCGCGCCAACGTCACCCCGCGCGGCGGCAAGAAGTACAACCAGCAGGAGTATGTCCAGGTCGACACGACCAACATCCTCTTCATCTGCGGCGGTGCCTTCCACGGCATCGACGGTGTCATCAAGCGCCGCGTGGGTGAGAAGGGCCTGGGCTTCGGCGCGAAGATCACCCACAAGGAAGAGCGCAGCGTGGGTGAGCTCCTGGCGATGACGGAGCCGGAAGACCTGATGAAGTTCGGGATGATCCCGGAGTTCATCGGCCGTCTGCCGATGATCGCGACGCTCAACGACCTGAAGGAGGATGACCTCGTCACCATCCTCACGATCCCGAAGAACGCCCTGGTGAAGCAGTACCAGAAGATGTTCGAGATCGAGAAGGTGAAGCTGTCCTTCACCAAGGAAGCGCTGCGCGCCATCGCCCGCGAGGCGATGCGCCGTCACTCCGGAGCGCGCGGCCTGCGCGCCATCATGGAGGACGCGATGCTGGAGATCATGTACGACGTGCCGTTCCGCGAGGGCGTCAAGGAGTGCAAGATCACCGAGCAGGTGATCACCAAGCACGAGCCTCCGCAGATCGTCATGGAGAAGGAAAAGAAGACCGCCTGAGGTTTCCCCCAAGCGGTCGGTGTTCCCACCCGGCGCCCTTTGCCTTCACTGGCAGGGGCGCCGTGGTGTTTCTGGCGCCCGGGAAGCCCCGGGCGCGGGCCCTGCCGGCGTCAGTTCTGGGTGACGCGCACGGTGGTCTTCATCTCGCGGCCGGAGACGGGATCCTTCGCCTTCATGGTGAGGATGCCCTCCACGTTCACGTCGAAGATGATCTCCACGTTCACCGTGCCGGCCTTGGACGGCGGGATGCCGGAGAAGGTGAACTCGCCCAGCATGTCGTTGCGCGCCACCACGTCGTGGTCGCCCTGGTAGATGCGCATGGCCAGCTCCGTCTGGTTGTCCACGCTGGTGGTGGCCAGGAGCTGCTTGGCGTTGGGGATGGACGCGTTGCGCGGGAACACGACGTGGAAGCCGCCGTCGCCGCGCTCCAGGCCAATGGCCATGGGGATCACGTCCAACAGCTGGATGCGCAGGTTGGTGTCGTCCTGGAGCGAGTGCGCGTAGAGCGCGGCGCCAATGGCCACGGCCTCGTCCGGGTGGACGCCCTTGCTGGGCGGCTTGCCGAAGAACTTGGTGAGCCGGTCCTGCACGATGGGCATGCGCGTCTGGCCACCCACGAGCATCACCTCGTCGATGTCCTTGGTGGACAGGCCGGAGTCCACCAGCACGCGCGCGACCATCTGGAGGCTGCGGTCCACGAGCTGGTTCGTCAGCTGCTCCAGCATCTTGCGCGTGAACTTCATCTCGATGTTCAGGGGCTGGCCCTGCGCCGTCATCGTGATGAAGGGGATGTTGAAGGGGACTTCCTCGCGCGCGGACAGGTCGATCTTGGTGCGCTCGGCCAGGTCCTTGATGCGCTGCATGGCCACCGGATCCGTGGCCAGGTCGATGCCCGTCTTGGCCGCGAAGTCCTTGAGGACGTGGTGGATGATGGCGTTGTCGAAGTCGATGCCGCCCAGGAACACGTCGCCGCCGGTGGACTTCACCTCGAAGACGCGGTCGCGGATCTCGATGATGGAGACGTCGAAGGTGCCGCCGCCCAGGTCGTAGATGACGACCTTCTCCGCCAGCCCCTTGCCCACGCCGTAGGCGAGCGCCGCCGCGGTGGGCTCGTTGATGATGCGCACCACCTCCAGGTCGATGAGCTTGCCGGCGTCCTTCACCGACTGGCGCTGCCGGTCGTTGAAGTAGGCGGGCACCGTCACCACCGCCCGCTTGATCGGCATCTTCAGGTAGTTGGAGGCGACCTCGCGGATCTTCCCCAGAATCTTGGCGCTGATCTCCTGGAGGGTGAACTCCTTCTTGCCCACGTCCAGGGTGACTTCGTTCTTCGCGCCGGGGCGCATGTTGTACGCCACGACCTTCTTCATCGTGTCGACGACATCACTGCCGTAGGCGCGGCCCACCAGGCGCTTGGCACCGTAGACGGTGTTGCGCGGGTTGAGCTGCCACTGGCGCTTCGCCTCGAAGCCGATGAGCTCGTTGCCCTTGTCGTCAATGGCGAAGATGGAGGGGATGGTGTACTCGCCGCCCTTGTAGGGGATGAGCTTGACGTTCCCGCTGTCCTCGACGATCGCCGCGCACGAGTTCGTCGTGCCGAGGTCGATGCCGATGATGGGCTCCTTGTGCATCGCGTGTGGGCTCCGGGTGGGGCTTTTCCGTGGTTCCGAGGAGAAGCACCCCGGACCGTATCTCACCCGTCCCGGGTGCGCGAATCGCTTACCATCCGCCGTTCGTCCGACGCCTGGCGCCCCATGTGCGCGCCCGCCCCCAGGGCTTCCGGACTTCCGTCTCTGGACCCGACGGGGCCCGGCCGGCCGCTCGCCCCCGAACACACCGGCCCCGGGGGAGGGGGGGCTCGCTTTACATCCCGGGGGACGGGAACGAAGGTCATCCCCCGGGGTTCACATGCGACGGCCGGGCGCCGTGGCTACATCCGAGGGATTCACCCACGCACCAGAGGGGAGCCGCCGTGGAAGCGAAGGGCTATCTGCAGGAGGTAGGCGCTCAGGTCAGCGCTGACTTCGTCAAGAACCGGTCCATCCTCTCGTTCGAGGAGTACCTGACGCTCTTCTTCGCGGACCCGCGAGGCCAGGCGCGCAACGCGGCGCAGTACCTGCGGGATGTGATGGACCACTACGGCACGGAGCAGGTGCCGCACCCCACCGGCACCATCCGGCGCTTCAAGGTCTTCGACGCCCCCTCCACGGACCGGGACGGCCGCGTCGCCGGGCAGGAGGAGATCCAGAACGCGCTCTACCGCCTGCTGGGCAACTTCGTGCGCGCCGGCCGCATCAACAAGCTCATCATGCTGCACGGCCCCAACGGCAGCGCGAAGTCCAGCCTGGTCAACGCGCTGAAGCAGGGGATGGAGGACTATTCCCGCCAGCCCCAGGGCGCGCTGTACCGCATCGCCTGGGTCTTCCCGTCGGAGAAGCTCATCAAGGGCTCCATCGGCTTCGGGGAGCGCCCGGGGACGGGCTCCGGCGAGGGCGAACTGACCACGTTCGCCCACCTGGACGCGGAGTCGTTGGACCTGCGGATGCCCTGTGAGCTGCGCGACCACCCGCTGTTCGCGGTGCCCCCGTCGGAGCGCAAGAACCTGCTGGAGGGCGCGCTCAAGAAGAAGGGCCTGGGCGACGGGAAGACGGAAGACTTCATCCTCTCCGACTACCTGCGCGACGGTGAGCTGTGCGCCAAGTGCCGGCGCATCTACACCGCGCTGCTCAATTCCTACGGCGGCGACTACCTCAAGGTCCTGCGGCACGTGCAGGTGGAGCGCTTCTACGTGTCGCGCCGCTACCAGGTGGGCACGGTGACGGTGGAGCCGCAGATGAGCGTGGACGCCGCCGCGCAGCAGATCTCCGCGGACCGCACCCAGCTGAACCTGCCCGCCGCGCTGCACAGCACCGTGCTCTTCGAACCGCACGGCCCGCTGGTGCACGCCAACCGGGGCCTCATCGAATACGCGGACCTGCTCAAGCGCCCGCTGGAGGCCTTCAAGTACCTGCTGGGCTTCAGCGAGACGAGCGAGGTGCCCCTGGAGCCCTTCGTGCTCCAGTTGGACGAGGTGCTCATCGCCTCCTCCAACGAGAAGCACCTGTCCGCCTTCAAGGAGCTGCCGGACTTCGCGTCGTTCAAGGGCCGCATCGAGCTGGTGCGCGTGCCGTACCTGCGCCGCTACAAGGTCGAGCAGGAGATCTACGACGCGCAGATCACCGCCACCAGCGTGGGCAAGCACGTCGCACCGCACGCGACGGAGGTGGCCGCGATGTGGGCGGTGCTCACGCGCCTGAAGAAGCCCATCCCGGACCGCTATCCGCCCAACGTGAAGCCGCTGGTGGATCAGGTGGCGCCGGTGGAGAAGCTGCACCTGTACGAGGAGGGTGGGGCGCCCGGGCGCTTGAGCTCGACGAACACCAAGGAGCTGCTCAAGCTGCGCGAGGAGATGTACGAGGAGTCGGAGTCCTATCCGAACTACGAGGGCCGCTCCGGCGCCAGCGCGCGTGAAATCAAGACCGCGCTCTTCAACGCCGCGCAGAACCCCGACTACAAGTGCCTGCACGCGCTGGCGGTGCTGGAGGAGCTGCAGGCGCTCTGCAAGGACAAGAGCGTCTACGAGTTCCTCCTCCAGGAGGTGATGGACGGCTACCACGACCACGAGGCCTTCGTGCGCGTGGTGGAGACCGAGTACCTGGACCGGGTGGACTCGGAGGTGCGCGACTCCATGGGGCTGGTGTCGGAAGGCCAGTACCGCGAGCTGGTGGAGCGCTACATCCAGAGCGTCAGCCACTGGGTGCGCGGGGAGAAGATGCGCAACCGCGTGACGGGCGAGTCGGAGAAGCCGGACGAGGCGCGCATGGCGGAGGTGGAGGCCATCGTGATGCCGCAGGGTGAGGCGCCCGCGGACTTCCGCCGGGGGCTCATCGCCTCCATCGGCGCGCACCGGCTGGACAACCCGGAGGGCGTGATGGACTACCCGCGCATCTTCCCGGACATGTTCAAGCGCCTGCGCGACCACTACTTCGAGGAGCGCAAGCGCGTGCTGCGCAAGAACAAGGAGAACGTCCTCAAGTACCTCTCCGAGGACCGCAACCAGCTCTCCGCGCGTGAGCAGTCGCAGGTGCAGGGCACGCTGAAGACGATGGCGGAGCGCTACGGCTACTGCGAGTTCTGCGCGAAGGACGCCATCCTGTTCCTCATGCGCCAGCGCTACGCATGAGGTGAGGCGACAGGCACGGGCAGGCACTCGGAGAAAGAGGATGCCTGCCCGCCTGCTTTTCAATCCGGGCCCGGGCTCGGGATGATGGGGACCGCTACCGACTCGCGCGTGTCGTCGTCTCCCGTCCCGCCTCTTCCTGCCTGGAGCGTTGATGAACCGGTTGCTGTTGGGCACCCCCGTCCTGTTGGCCCTCGTGTCGTGCGCCAGTGCTCCCTCCCCGGGCGCGGCGCAACCCCCGGTCGCGATGCACACGCAGGCCCCGCTCGTGGTGGAGCGCGTGCGCTCGATGCCCGCGCCCGTGGCCCAGCCGACGCGCAAGGCGATGGTGCGGCGCATCCTCCCGCTCAACGTGCGGCTGGTGACGACCGAAGCCGGCAAGGTGCGCCGCTCGGCGTCCGGGGTCGTCATCGGCACGGAGGTGGGTGACGCGGGGCCCGTCAGCTATGTGCTCACCAACGCGCACGCGGTGGAGCAGGGCGACCTGGTGGAGCCGGTGCTCAAGGTCGTGTTGGATCGGCGCGCGGAGTCGCACGAGTACGCGGCGGAAGTCGTCGCCACGGGTCAGGTGCCGGACGTGGATCTGGCGCTGCTGCGCGTGAAGGGCGTGACGTGGGCCGTGGCGGACCTGGCCACGGACGACGAATTGGAGCCGGGCGAGGACGTGGTGGTCGCCGCGTCCCCCTACGGCCGCGCGCTGTCCATCTCCGGCGGCATGGTGTCCCAGGTGGAGTGGGATCAGGAGACGAAGCACCCGCGCATGCTGAAGACGGACGCGCCCATCGGGTACGGGGCCTCCGGCGGCGGCATCTTCAGCCTGGAGACGGGCAAGCTGCTGGCCATCGTGGAGGGCTACCGCACCGCGAAGGTGGACTTCGAGGTGGCCGCCCAGAACTTCAGCTTCGATGTCCCCATGCCCGGGGAGACCTTCGCCGCGCCCAGCGCCAAGGTGCGCGGCTTCCTCCAGGCGAAGGGCTTCGGCCGCCTGCTGGAGCGCGGCACGGACGCGGACGGTGCGGGTCCGCAGAAGACCGCGAGTCGCTGATTGGACGTGGCGGGTCCCGCGCTGGATTCGTGAACTGGACAGGGCGTCCCCCGGCGGTAGAGCACGGAGGGCACGTCATCTGGAGGTTCGCGCATGTCCGCTCGGGGCAATTGGGATCAGTACTTCATGGACATCGCCCAGCAGGTGGCCACCCGCGCCACCTGTGATCGCAAGCACGTGGGCGCGGTGCTGGTGCGCGACAAGACCATCCTGTCCACCGGCTACAACGGCGCCATCCGCGGGCTGCCCCACTGCGACGACGTGGGCCACATGATGGAGAACGGCCACTGCGTGGCCACCGTGCACGCGGAGGCCAACGCCATCATCCAGGCCGCGAAGAATGGTGTCTCCATCGACGGGGCGACCATCTACACGACCGCCAGCCCCTGCTGGCCGTGCTTCAAGCTGATCGCCAACAGCGGCTGCACGCGCATCGTCTTCGGTGAGTTCTACCGGGACCCGCGCATCTTCGAATACGCCGCGCGCCTGGGCCTCCAGCTGATCGGCGTGGGCCCCGCCGCCCAGCCTCCCGCTCCCACCGGCACCTGAGAGCGGCGCGTTGTCCGGCGTTGGACAGACCCTGGACACACCCTGAAGCGAGGGCAGGGTCTCCGTTGGCTGAAGGACACTTGGATGCGGTCGTAAGTGTGCGTCGCCACACGGGAATTTCAGAACTCCGGCAAGAATTACCGACCCAGGGTTGCCAATCCCCAGGGTGCTCCCTAAATCCTGGCTCCGGTAGGGCGGCGGCGGGGGCGGGGTGACGGAAATTCCGAGGAGTTCCAGGTGGTTAGCTCATCCGCGATGGCCAGCAGTGTGTCCCCTGTCCAGGAAGTGTCGGATCCCGTGGTGGGCGCTGCCCGCTACGACGCCGTGCCGGCGCTGATGGACAGCCTCCTGCACGACGTCCGCAATCCGCTCAATGCGCTGGCCATCCACCTGGAGGTCCTCTCCGAGAAGCTCAAGGGTGAGTCCGGCCAGGTGCCGGCCACGCAGGAGAAGAACCTCAAGGCCATGCGCGAGCAGATCCAGCGCGTGGACGGCCTGCTGAAGCTGTTCTCGGACTTCATCGTGTTTCGCGGCGCGGGCCCCTCCGGGGACGCCTCGCTGTCGGACGCGACGGGCAAGGCGCTGGACGTGCTGGGCCACGAGAGCCGCCGACGCCGCGTGCAGGTGAAGCGCGACATCGAACCGGACGTGCAGGCGCGGCTGGAGGACACCACCGAGCTGGGCTTCTTCCTGGTGCAGGTGCTGATGCGCGCCTTCAACCGCGCGGACTCCGGCAGCACCGTGGTGGTCTCCGTGCGCGCGGAGGATGCGTTCGCGGTGCTGGAGGTGGAGGACGGCTCCACGGGGCCCGAGCAGGCGTCCGACACCGTGGCCGCCCTGACGCTCCGCGCGGCCCAGCTGGGCATCGAATTCGGTATCCAGGCGGGCTCCTGCCGCCTCGTCTTCCCGCGCGCCTGATCCCCCTTTCGGGCGCTGACGGACTTCTTTTCTATTTTCATCACGCTTCATCGCAGTGGAGGTTTTCACCTTGGGCAGCGCACGAATCCTGGCCGTGGATGACGAACGTGAGACCTGCGAGGCCCTGGCGGAGATGCTGTCCGCGTGGGGCCACAAGGTCGAGACCGCGTTCGACGGGCATGACGCCCTCCGCAAGGCCGGTGAGTTCCGGCCCGACGTCGTCCTGTCGGATCTGGCCATGCCGGAGACGGACGGCCTGTGGCTCCTGCGCAACCTGCGCGAGGAGCTGCCGGATTGTCCGGTGGTGTTCCTCACCGGCCGAGGCACCATCGACACCGCGGTGGAGGCCATCCGCGAGGGCGCGTACGACTTCATCGTGAAGCCGCTGGACACCGCGCGGCTCAAGGTCTGCATCGACCGCGCGCTGGAGAAGAAGGAGACCATGCGCGAGGTGCAGACGCTCAGGCGTCGCCTCAAGCAGCTGGGCTCCACGGACCTCATCGCCAGCTCCACCGGCATGCGCAAGGTCATCGAGATGATGGAGAAGGTGGCCCCGTCCAAGGCCAGCGTCTCCATCAGCGGCGAGTCCGGCACGGGCAAGGAGGTGGTGGCCCGCACGGTGCACAACCTGTCCCTGCGCCGCGACAAGCCCTTCATCGCGATCAACTGCGCGTCCATCCCCGCGACCCTCATCGAATCCGAGCTCTTCGGCCACGAGCGCGGCGCCTTCACCGGCGCGGATCAGCGCCGTCCGGGCGTCTTCGAGATGGCCCACGGCGGCACGCTCTTCCTGGACGAATTGGGGGAAATCCCCATCGACCTGCAGGCGAAGCTGCTGCGCGTGCTGGAGGAGGGCCGCCTGCGCCGGCTGGGTGGCAAGGTGGAGATCGAAGTGGACGTGCGCGTGCTGTCCGCCACGAACCGCGACCTGAAGCAGGAGATCAAGAACCAGCGCTTCCGCGAGGATCTCTACTTCCGCCTCAACGTGTTCCAACTGCACCTGCCGCCCCTGCGCGAGCGCCGGGAGGACGTGCCCATCCTGGTGCAGCACTTCGTGGACAAGTTCCGCGGGGACTCCGCCAAGCGCGTCTCCGGCGTGCACCCGGAGGCCATGGAGGTGCTCAAGAACTACGACTGGCCGGGCAACATCCGCGAGCTGCGCAACGCCGTGGAGCGCGCCGTCATCCTCTGCGACGGGGAGCTGATCACCCGCGAGCACCTGCCGCCCGACATGGCCGGCAAGGGCCCGGAGCGCCACACGTTCAAGCTGCCGTTCGGCCTGAGCCTGGACGCGGTGGAGCGCGAGTACATCCTGGGCAGCCTGCAGCGCAACGGGAACAACAAGGCACGCACGGCCGAGGTGCTGGGGGTGAGCGAGAAGACGCTCTACAACAAGCTCAACCGCTACGCGGCGGAGAACCGGGCCCAGGGCACGCCGGGCGGCGGAAACCTGGGCGGCCAGGGCAACGACGGGCCCCTGGGCGCCAACAGCAGCTACCTGACCCGCTGACCCCACGGGTAGGCGGAACTCCCGGGATTTCGGGCCCTTGAAACCGCACCGGAAGATGCGCGGGCAGGGCCTTCCCGGGCGGCCAGGAGGGCAGGGGGAGGTCTCGAAAACCCCTGTCAATTCTTGACTTTTCACCCCTGGACGGGGGATCCTCCGCACCTCTCCCACCCGTTGGTGAGGGCCCGGCCGGGAAGGTTCTTACCGGGCCACTTCCGCCCCCCTGGGCGCGGTCGTCCGACGTGAGTCATCTGGGGTGCCGCCGGGGGGGCACAGGAAGGCTACACGCAATGAGCGACGCGCGAGTTCTTCACTTCTTCGGCGGCAAGGGCGGGGTGGGCAAGACCACGCTCGCGGCAGCGTACGCGGTGAGGCTCTCCGAAGACGCTCCCAAGCACAAGGTGCTGGTGGTTTCGCTGGATCCGGTCCAGTCGCTGTCGGACCTGCTGAAGAAGAAGCTGCCGACGAAGCCCACCAAGCTGCAGGCGGGCAAGGGCGAAGGCGGGCTGTGGGGCGTGGAGCTGAACCCCGCCGCGCTGCTCAAGCCGTTCCTCGCGGAGTACCTCCCGGCGCTGGCGAAGGCGGCGGTGAAGGGCACGCACCTGTCGGACGAGGAGATGGGCAAGCTCTACCAGCAGGCGGTTCCGGGGCTGGAAGAGCTGGTGGCCCTCTTCCACGTGGTGGATCTGCTGGACGCGGGCGAGTTCGACCGGATCATCGTGGACACGGCGCCGACCAGCCACACGCTGCGCCTGTTCGACATGCCGGCCCAGCTGCGCAAGTTCCTGGGCTTCGTGCGCGCAGGTCAGGACCGCGCGCCGGCCTCCGGGGGCAAGGGCAAGAAGTCCGAAGCGGCCCTGGCCTCCACGGGTGGGTTCCTGGATCAGGTGGGCCAGAAGGCGGAGAAGCTGCTCGCGCTGCTGAAGGATCCGGCGCGCACCGCGTTCCACCTCGTGACGCTGGCGGAGCCGGTGCCGGAGGCGCAGACGCGCTCGTACTTCACCCAGCTGCGTGAGCGCGGTCTGCCGGTGACGGAGGTCATCGTCAACCAGGTGGAGGATCACGAGGGCTGTTCGTCATGTCAGGGCCGCCGCGGCGGTGACGCTGACGGAGAAGGAGGGGCCGGTGCTCCTCATCTCCACGGATCCGGCGCACTCGCTGTCGGACGTGCTGCAGAGCCGGCTGACCGACACCGAGACCCAGGTGAAGGGCACCAAGGGCCTGTACGCGCGCGAGCTGGACATGGCGGGCTGGTTCAATGCCCTGCGCAAGCGGCTGAAGGAGAAGGCGGAGAAGGCCTTCGAGGGCGCGCCCAAGGCGGGCAACGACGTGCCGGCGGATCTGCTCTACCTGCGCAACCTGCTGGAGTGCGCGCCCCCGGGCATCGACGAGCTGGCGGCCATGTCCGTCCTCACCGACGCGCTGGTGCAGGAGCGCTTCAAGCGCATCGTGGTGGACTCGTCGCCGGTGGTGATGTCCGTGCGCGTGGTGGAGCTGGCGGACACGGCGAAGACGTGGCTGGGCGCGCTGCACACGGTGCTCAACAAGCACCGCGCCAAGGGGCTGGCGGACCTGGCGGACGACATCGCGGGGATGATCAAGCACGTGAAGCGCTTCGAGGACGCGCTGGCGTCCCCCAGCGAGTCGCGCTTCGTGGTCGTCACGCGCGGCGAGGAGCTGGCGGCGTCCCGCACGGAGCGGCTGGTGGAGTACCTGAAGGAGCGCAAGCTCCAGGTGGAGCGGGTGCTCGTCAACCGCGTGGGCCCCAAGTCCACCTGCGAGAAGTGCGAGAACCGCCGCAAGCTGGAGCTGAACGCGGCCAAGGCCATCGAGAAGAAGATCGGCCTGCCGGTGACGATGGCGCCCGCGCTGGGCCGTCACCCGGCCGGACTGCGCGAGCTCAAGGCGTTCCGCACCGCGTGGTACGCGCTGTCCGCGCCGCCCGCGAAGATCAAGGCGGCCTGACGCGACGCCTGACTCCCTAACGGGGGCCGGGCAGCAGCAGCTGGGACAGCGGCAGCCGGTGCGGAATCACGCGCCGGGCCTGTCCCAGCAGGTCCATGGCGTTCGAGCGCAGGGAGCGCAGGCCCTGGGGCGCCGGAAGCTGTTCCCGGTCCAGGTGCGTGGCCCACGCGGGGCCGGCGAGCAGCAGCACCACCGCCGGCACGATGCACAGCCCCACCACCGCTCCAGCGCCGCCCAGCGTGCCCACGAGCCGCAGCGTCGGGGATGCCTGGATGCGCGGGCGCTGCAGGGCCGCGAGGATGCGCGCGAAGAGGGCGCCGCCGAGGATGCCCAGGCCGGTGGCCAGCAGCCAGCTCAGGCCCCCCAGCGTCGTGCCCAGCACCGGCGCCAGCAGCTCCGGGGCCGCGGCCCCCAACAGGAAGGCGAGGACGAAAGGCCCCGCCGCGACAATCGCCACCAGCCCCCACTGCCTCGCGTTCAGTCCGTGCACAGGCATTCCCCCGCTTCCGCAAAAGAGGATGGGCACCGGCAGGCAGGCGCGCCAGGGTGATGCGCCCTTGCGCGGGTGTAGGCGTGCGCGGGACGTCACTTCCGTTTCAGGCGTCGCACTCCGAGGGGCTGTCGGTGAAGGAGCCCAGTGCGTCCGGGAAGGTGAGGACGCCCCCGGCGCTCAGGGTGCCCAGGAGGGGCTTCTTGCCCGGGAGCGTCACCTCCACGGCGCGGCCCCGGACGGTGTAGGTGCCCCGGGTGCGGGACTCGTGGGGCGTGCCGGAGTCGTCCACGTCCCGGTGCCAGAACTCCACCCGCCCGCCGTCCTGGAAGCGCAGGGAGCGGGTGGTGCCGTAGACGCCGACGCCGGGGCCGTACCAGGACACGGCGCGCACGAGGGCGGGCACGTCCGACTCCTTCTCCGGGGTGCGGCCCAGGAGCTTCTGCCAGCCGAGCGTGTCCCGGATGACGTCCAGGTCGGCGTCGGCCTTCGCCCGCTTGAGCCGGCGCGGGTCCAGGCGCACGGCGGTGGTGAGCTTCTCCACGATGACGTCGCGGTGGGCGCTGTACTCGCACACCTTGCCCTGCTTGCGCAGCAGGCCCAGGGTGGCGGCGACGTTGTAGTGGGCCAGGGCGTAGTCCGGCTTCGCCTGGGCGGCGGCCTGGAACCGGGCCAGGGCCTCCGGGTAGTTGCCGGCCTGATAGAGCCGGAATCCCTGGGTGTTGAGGGCTTGGCCCGAGGGGGGCGTGGGCGGGGTGGCGGACAGCGTCAGGGCCAGCAGGGACAGGGCGAGGACCATGTCGCTCCAGACGGGAGGGGGCCTGGGACATTCCAGGGGTGCGTAACCGCTTGCGCGTTGAAAGGCTTGAACCCTGGTGCTAGTTCCGCGCCATGGCAACCGGCATTGGCTACGCGCTCGACTTCGAGCGCCCGCTCATCGAGCTGGAGAAGAAGATCGAGGAGCTGAAGGTCCTCTCCACCAGCGGCACGGTGGACTTCTCCTCCGAGATTTCGAAGCTGGAGAAGAAGGCGAAGAAGCTCCAGACGGAAATCTTCAGCGACCTGACGCGCTGGCAGGTGGTGCAGTTGTCGCGCCACAACGCCCGGCCGTACTTCCTGGACTACGTCCAGCACCTCTTCACGGACTTCTTCGAGATGTGCGGCGACCGGCACTTCGGCGAGGACCCGTCCATCGTCGGCGGCTTCGCGCGCTTCGACGGCAAGCCGGTGATGGTCATTGGCCACCAGAAGGGGCGCAACACGAAGGAGAACATGGCGCGCAACTTCGGCATGCCGCGCCCGGAGGGCTACCGCAAGGCGCGCCGGCTGATGGAGCTGGCCGAGCGGATGGAGAAGCCCATCCTCACCTTCGTGGACACGCCGGGGGCGTACCCGGGCATCGGCGCGGAGGAGCGCGGGCAGGCGGAGGCCATCGCCGTCAATCTGGAGGTGATGAGCCGGCTGCGCGTGCCCATCATCTCCACGGTGGTGGGTGAGGGTGGCTCCGGCGGCGCGCTGGCCATTGGCGTGGGCAACCGCGTGCTGATGTTCCAGAACAGCGTCTATTCCGTCATCAGCCCGGAAGGCTGCGCGTCCATCCTCTTCCGCGACGCCACCAAGGCGGACAAGGCCGCGGACGCGATGCGTCCCACCGCGCCGGACCTCCTGGAGATGAAGATCATCGACGAGGTCATCCCCGAGCCTCCCGGCGGCGCGCACCGCGACCCGGCCAAGGCGGCGGAGGCCCTGGGCAAGACGCTGCGCAAGCACCTGGGGCAGTTGGCGGAGCTGTCGCCGGACGCGCTGGTGCACGACCGCTACAAGAAGTTCCGCGCCCTGGGCATGTTCTCCGGCAAGTAAGAGGTTCATCCCGCATGCGACCGCTCGTTCCTCCCTACGTCGAGACGCTCAAGGCCTACGTTCCGGGCAAGCCCATCGAGGAGACCGAGCGGGAGTACGGCCTCACCGGCGTCATCAAGCTCGCCTCCAACGAGAACCCGCTGGGCCCCTCGCCCCGCGCGGTGGAGGCGATGAAGAACGCCGTCGCGTCCGTGCACCTGTACCCGGACGCGACGAGCTTCCACCTGGTGCGCCGGCTGGCCACGCACCTGGGCGTGAAGCCGGAGGAGGTCGTCCTCGGCAGTGGCTCCAACGAGCTCATCGAGCTGTTGATGCGCACGTTCACCACGCCGGAGGAGGAGATCCTCCTGTGCCAGGGCTCGTTCCCGGCGTACCGCATCTCCGCGCAGGCGCACGGCCGTCCGTTCGTGGAGGTGCCCATGCGCGAGGGCTTCCGCTACGACCTGGAGGCCATGGCCCGCGCCGTCACGCCGCGCACGCGCATGGTGTTCCTGGCCAACCCGGACAACCCCACGGGCACGGCGTTCGGCCGCAAGGACCTGGAGACGTTCCTGGCCGCGGTGCCCAAGGACGTGCTCGTCATCCACGACGAAGCCTACGCGGAGTTCGTGGACTGGCCCGACTACGCGAGCGGCGTGGAGCTGTTCCACGCGCACCCGAACCTCGTGGCGCTGCGCACATTCAGCAAGATCCACGGCCTGGCCGGCATCCGGCTGGGCTGCGCGGTGATGGACGCGAAGCTCGCGGGGTACGTGCACCGCACGCGGATGCCCTTCAACCTCACGGTGGTGGCGCAGGCGGCGGGCATGGCGGCGCTGGACGACACGGAGCACGTGCGCCAGACGCGGGAGAACAACCACGCGGGCCTGCGCTTCTACGAGCAGGAGCTGCCGAAGCTGGGCGTCACGCTGTCCCAGAGCCACGCCAACTTCGTCTTCGTGGACTGCCACCGGCCCGCGGGCGCGGTGTACGAACAACTGCTGCGCCGGGGCGTCATCGTCCGGCCGATGGCGGGCAACGGCTTTCCCACCTGTCTGCGCATCTCCGTGGGCACGCCCTCCGAGAACGCGCGGTGCGTGAGCGCGCTGAAGGAGATCCTGTCATGAGCCCGCGTCCGTTCATCGTCGCCATCGACGGGCCGGCCGGGGCGGGCAAGTCCACCGTGTCCAAGCTGCTCGCGCGCCGGTTGGGGTTCGCGCTGGTGGACACCGGCGCCATCTACCGCTGCGTGGCGTTGATGGCCTCGCGCGAGGGCATCGCGTTCGACGACGACGCGAAGCTGGGCGAGCTGCTCGGGCGCGTTCGCATCCACTTCCAGGTGGTGGGCGAGGAGAACCACGTGTTCCTGGGCACCGAGGACGTGTCCGGGGAGATCCGCACGCCGGCCATCTCCATGGGCGCCTCGCAGGTGTCGGGCCGGCCGGTGGTGCGCGCGGGGTTGCTCGCGCTCCAGCGCAGGTTGGCGCTGGAGACGGAGGCGGGCGCCATCCTGGAGGGGCGGGACATCGGCACGGTGGTGTTCCCGGACGCGGACGCGAAGTTCTTCCTCGCGGCCGACCCGGAGGTGCGTGCGCGCCGCCGCTTCGAGGAGCTGTTCCAGAAGGGCGTGGACAGCAGCCTGGAGGCCGTCCTCACGGATCAGACGCAGCGGGACACCGCCGACTCCGAGCGGACCGTGGCGCCCCTGAAGGCCGCGGACGACGCGGTGCGCGTGGACTCCAGCAGCATGCCCCTGTCCGACGTCGTGCGGACCCTGGAGCAGGAGATTGAACGCCGCCGGGCGGCCCGCGGCGGCTGAAGCGTTCGCGGCGGCGCAGGGCCCGCCGCGACGCCGCCTCCGTCAGAAGCTGACGCCGTCCGTGGCGGGCGGGGGTACCGTCATCGCCAGCCGGGCCCGGGTTCCGTCCTTCTCGTAGAAGCGGTGGTACAGGTACAGGTCCGCGAGCACCTGCTTCACGTAGCCGCGCGTCTCCCGGTAGGGGATGGACTCCACGAAGAGATCCAACGGCAGCGTGCCCCGCTCCTGCGTCCAGCGCACCGCCGCCTTGGGCCCCGCGTTGTAGGCCGCCGCCGCGAGCGCAGGGTGGGCGAAGCGCTTCATCAGCTGCGCCAGGTACCACGCGCCATAGCGGATGTTGCGCTCCGGGGCGAAGAGGTCCGCCGGGGCGGGCGCGGGCTCCGACATCTTCAGCGCGATCTCCGTGGCCGTGGGCGGGATGATCTGCATCAGCCCGCGCGCGTCCGCCGCGCTCATGACCTCCGGGCGGAACGCGCTCTCCCGCCGCATGATGGCCCACACCAGGAACGGATCCAGCGCCTGCCGCGTGGCCTCCGCCTCCACCGCCTGCGAGAACGCGCGCGGATAGAACGCGGCCAGTGCATCCGGGGCCTTCGCTCCGAACGCGCGGCCCCACAGGTAGCGCGCCGCCACGATGTGCGCGTGGCCGTACTCGCCCAGTTGCAGGAGCGCGTGCGCGAACGGCAGCGCCTGGTCCGCTGAGCGCAGGCCCGACACGCGCGACTGCACCTCGTCCGCCGCGTCGCGGAAGAGGCCCGCGCGCGTGAGGGCCACCGCCAGCTCCAGCTCCGGAGGACGGGGCAGGGTGAGCTGCTTCGGCGGCTGCGGGAAGGCGGCTGGCGGAGTGCGTCCCAGCTCGTGCAGTCGCTCCGAGGCCAGCAGCGCATAGAACGACGCGGGCGCGGCGCTGATGACCGCCTCGTAGGACGGGCCCACCGTGGCCGCCTTGGCGCCCCCCAGCTCGTCCGCGCGCGCCATCCAGTAGCGGGCCTGCGGCGCGAGGGACGTCTTGGGATACGCCGTCACCAACTCGTCCAGGGCCTGCTTCGCCCGGGGGTACTGCTCCAGCCGCAGGTGCGCCAGGGCCCGGAACCACATCGCCTCGTCGCGGCGGCGCGAGCTCTTGTAGCGCTTCTCGTAGTCCGCGAAGGACTTCGCCGCGTCCTCGAAGCGGCCGCCCTGCATGTCCAGCCACGCGGCGAAGAACGCGCCTTCCTCGCCCGCGGCCTGGGACGGATACGCCTTGTCCAGCGCCACCATCAGCGCGCGCGCCTTCGCGTTGTCATCCGAGCGCAGCGCCCGGCGCGCCACCACCAGCGCGGCCTCCGCGGCGATGGCCGGCGGCCCCTTGCGCGCCACCGCGAGCGCCTTCTCCGCTTCCTCCGGCTTGCCTCGCGCGAAGAGCACCTGGGCCCGGAGCAGCGCCACCTGCGCCTGCGCGGGGGCGCCCTTCACCAGCGACCGCTTCTCCGCCGTCTCCAGCTCCTCCTGGGCCCGGGTCGCCGCGCCCGCGGAGAGGAACCCCTTCGCGCGCTGGAGGTGTTCGGGGAGGGTCAGCTTCACCGCGGGCTTCAACGCGGCCAGCTTCTCCAGCGCCTCCTCCGCGTAGGGGTGGGTGGGAAAGCGCAGCGCCACCGCCTTCAGGTCCGCGCGCAGGCCCGCGGCGTTGCCGGTGGCCGTGCGCGTCAGCGCCCGCTGGAAGAGCAGCTCCGGGGTGGGCTGCGCCGCCGCCGCCGACTCCAGCACCGGGGCCGCGTCCTTGGGCCGGTGGGCCTCCAGCAGGGCCTCTCCCAGCCGGGCGCGGGCGCGCACCGCGAGGGCCGGGGAGGCCTTCTCCAGCGCCCGTTCGAAGTCCCCGGCCGCGCCGTTGGGGTCGCCCGCGTAGAAGCGCGCCTGTCCCAGGTAGAAGGCCTGGAAGGCCTCCAGGGGCGGCGGGGCGGGGTGCCGGGCGAGCAGGTCCCGGGCCAGGGCCGCGTCACCGTCGGAGAGGACCAGGGTGCCGGCGAGCAGGCCCAGGCGGCCGGCATCGGGGCATTTCTTGGCCTCGCAGGCGGTGAGTTCGGCCTGGGCGAGGGCGGCGGCGTCAGGCCGGTGCAGGCGGACGGCCTCCAATGTCGCCGGGGACTGCCCCAGCGCCACCCCCGTCACCCAGCCCGCCACCCAGCCCGTCCAACTCATGGAATCTTCCTTTCACATCGCGGCCTTGCGGCATCGGAACGAGAGGTTTGAAGTCGACATTCCCCAACAGGTGGGCGGGGGTCGGTTTGACAGTCGGCCCGACAAGTCCTAGATCCCGCGCCCACGGGCTGGTCCAGCGGGTTGTCCACCCGTTGCGCGAGCCGGAGGGAATCCTTACGTTGCGCCGCCGTTGAGCGCTACTCCGGACCGCCGTCGTGTCGTCAGGCGTACCTGTCGTCGGTAGCACTGCTCGTTCACAGACCTCGGGGGGGGAAACAGCTCATAGGGGAGGCTCCATGAAGCCGTGTCCATCCGATCTGCCGCAGACCATCAATCCCGAAGCCGGCCCCAAGCGGGCAGGCGTCGAGACGCATCGCAACCTGAACTGCAACCACTACGACAACTGCCTCGATGAGGCCGTGCGTCGTGGGTGGCAGTCGTTCACGTGCATGAAGTGCCCGATGTACGCAAACCTCGCGCCTCCGCAGATGGGGCTCGAGGCCTATGCGACCCAGCGTCGCCCCGTCTAGTTATCGACGGGCGCGCCCTTTTGTTTCGGGGTGCTGATGCTGTTTTCCGGCCACGCCCGAAGGGGGACGTGGCCGGAGTCCGCGTGGACATCCCTTCGTCGCGCCTCCGCCCCCGACCTTCCGGCCAGGGAAAACGGTTGGCGGCCCTGCGCTTGATGTCAGGGCATGGGATGCGCCGTGATGAAGTTCCAGAGCACCGTGTTCGCCTGGAGGTCCGACGTGACGTCGCCTCCGCACTGCGTGCGCGTGCGGCGCTCAGTGGACCGCGGCGTAGATGACGGCCACCCAGTACTGGCCCTGCCCGAAGCGCTTGGAGTTGCCCTTCACCAGTCCCACGCCCACGCGGGTGTTGGTGGCGGTGGCGAGGCTGCGGGATTCAGGGATGGCGCCCGGGTCTCCCACGACGAAGAAGTCCACCGCCGCCGTGCCCGCGTCGGGCAGCACCGAGAACACCCGCTCGTGCAGGGGGGACGGGTCGCCCGCGCCGGCGGAGGGTTCGTCCTGGGCGAGTGATTGGCGGGCGTGCTCCCGCGCCAGTCGCTCCAGCGCATCGCTGCGCACCAGGGGCGGCAGCTTGAGCGTGGCGCGGTGCCGGGCCAGGGCCTCGTACGCGTCGGACAGCGGATCCGTGGAGGCCGCCGTACCGGGCGCTGCCGCGGTGAAGACCTCCGTGAGGATGGCCTGGTTGCGCCCGTCGACCTTCTGGAAGGCCACGCCCACGCCCATGAAGCGGAAGGTGGGGTCCATCAGGTTCTTGCGGTGGCCGGGGCTGTGCTCGATGCCGAAGTGCGCGGCGAGCGGGCCCGCCGCCAGCCCCAGGTTCTCCCCGGCGCGGATGTAACGCGTGCCCTCCGGCAGCCTGCTCGTGAGGGTGGCTCCGTCCGGCGCGACGTGGGCGAAGAAGCCCTCGGCGGCCATGCGCGCGCTGTAGCGCAGCGAGACGTCCTCCAGCGTCGGATCCGGCGCGAGCTCCGTCAGGTGGTGTGCTCGGCGCAGGGCGTTGATGCGCTCGTAGAGGGCCTCGCGGGCCTCGGCCAGGGTGGTGGGCTCGCGGGTCGCCTCGCGCTCGCCGCGCTCCGAGCGCGTGCCCACCTGTACGAGGAACAGCGAGGCCACCTCCGGTCCCGCATCCCCCTGGCCCACCACCTCCACGGTGTAGGCGCCGGGGTGGGTGAATGGCAGCCGCGCGCAGAAGCCGGAGGTCCCCGACGGTGCGCGCGACAGGGGAACGCCTTCCACCTCGCCATCCGGCCGGGTGATGAAGACCTCGGGACTTCGCAGCGGGGACACCAGCCGGCCGCACACCATGCGCTCCGTCCTGGCCGCGGCCAGCGCGCGGGGGAAGGGGAGGACCTCCGCCTTGCGGTCCGCGAGCAGCAGCACCAGCGCGGCCCGCTCTCCCAGGAACGCCACGCCCACGCCGTAGTGGCTCGCGCGCTCGCTGTTGAAGTCCGTGCGGGCGAGGAAGGTCCCGATGGCGTGCGCGTGCACCCAGGCGCGGATGACCAGGACCCGGGGCGACGGATCCGCGGCGCCGGACTCACTGACGGCTTCGGTCAGGGTGAGCAGGTCGGGGGCCCCGGTGGTGAACTCGCTCAGGGCTTCGCGCGCGAGCCGCCGGGCCGCGGTCTCCAGGGCCTTGTCGCTGGTGGGCGCGCGCCGGCCCACGCGCTCGAACTCGCGGGCGACGTGCATGCGGGCCCGGGCCTCTTGCGACTGTGGCGTCTCCGCCGCGACGGGAGGCTTCAGGGCCTGGGCCGCCGGGTCGATGGGCGTGACGGAGGCCACCTTCGAGGGCGGTGGCTCGGCGGAGGCGGGGGACAGGGGGCCCCATGCCGTGGCGAGCAGCACGCCCAGCAGCGCGGCCCTCCTCATCGGGACTCCAGTTGGAAGGCGAGGGCCGTCACGGTGCCGGGGCCCAGCTTCTCGTTGAGCCGCTCGCAGAGGGACGGGGCCTGTCGGGTGAGGGCCTGGGCCCACTCCGCGTTCTCCACGGTGATGACGAGCGTCTTGCCCTCCAGGTGGTGCGGGCGGCTGTGGCGCGCGGTGTTCTCCCCGGCCGCGGCCACCCAGAGCGGCATCAGCGACATGGCACGGCCCGACTCACCGGCGAGGCGCGCCAGCACCTTGGGAAGCAGGCTCTCCAGCGTCTTGGGCTCACTGCGCGCCATCGTCGGGCGATTCTGGGACCCCGGGCGCCGGATTCCAACCGACACTTGCCTGCCCGCCCGTTTGATTTCCCGCCCGCCCGGGCTCCCACGGTGTTCCCGGATGTGCGCAGGGGATGAGACGGGCGGGTCGCGTCACGGGCGCTCCCCCTGTAAGGTCCGGGCAAGGCCGGTCCCCCTCGGAGTTCCCCCCATGCGTCCAGTCCCCCTGACGGTCCGGTCCCCCGGCCTCGTGCTCGCATTGCTGTTGGCGTGCGCCATGGGCTGCGCGATGGACGACGCGAATGGTCCCATCATCCAGGGCGAAGGCCCGGGTGCCGCGTGCACGGTGGACCAGGACTGCGCGGATCCGTCCCTCTTCTTCTGCAACACCGCCCTGTCCCGCTGCGAGGCCGCGTGCCGGAGCGACGAAGACTGTTCGGTGGAGCGCCGGGGATCGCGGTACGCGCTCCTCGCCTGTGAGCAGTCGCTGGGCTGTCGCTGTGACGCGAGCCGCTGTGTCCCCGCCCTCTGCACCGGGGATGACGCCTGTGAAGCGGGCCAGGTGTGTCGCGACGGCACCTGCGGCAGCCCCCTTCCGGAGAACATCGCCGCGGGCTGTCGCGTCGTGCCGGAACGGATCGTCGCGCCCGTGGGCACCTCCGTGCGCTTCGAGGCGTGGGTGTCCGACGGCAAGGGGCAGGCCGTCGTCCTGAGCCAGGGCATCACCTGGAAGGCCGTGGCCGCGCTCGTGACGGGCAGCGGCACCGGGGCCCGGGCCACCTTCACGCTGGCCTCGCCCGGCGCGGAGACCGAAGCGGTGGAGGCCCGGGTGGGCCCGGCCACGTGCCGCGCGCGCGTCACCGTGTTGCCAGCCCATGTCACCCCGGATTCGCTGCGGGTGCTGGTGACGGATGCGCTCACCGGGCATCCCATCGAAGGCGCTTCGGTGCTGGTGTCGGACACGCTGGGCCAGACGCTGGCCCGCGAGTCGACGGACGCGGTGGGCGTGGCCGTGGTCGCCGCGCGGGGCGAGGTGGGCGTGTCCGTGTTCCACGAGGACTTCGGCTACCTCACCCTGGCCCACTACGACACGAAGGGCTCGCGCGATCTGCGCCTGCCCCTGCGCCGCAACCCGGCGGACCGCGAGGGTGGGGTGCGCGCCCTCTTCAACAACTTCGCGCCGGTGGGGTCCGGTGGCGCGCTGACCCTGGGGCTGACGGGCCTGTCGGTGCCAGGGCTCGCGTCGGAGGCGGCCCCCGGACAGGTGGCGGGACCCGAGCGGCCGGTGGACCTGCGGCTGGGAAGCTCGACGCGCCAGTTCCTGGTGCCGGACAACGTCTGGGTGTTCGGACTGGGCGTCTTGTCACAGCCCGATATCGTCGCGCCTGGCATCGCCGGCGTCTGTGATTCCCGGCTTCGCGAGGTGGCGGAGCCGGAGGTGGCCATGCGCACGGGCGCCTGTGGCACGCGCTCGGCGTGGGCCCTCACCGCGCAGGTTCCGTCGGGCGAGCTTCCGGCGGGGATGATGGATCCGGGGACGGATCCGCTGCTGCTCCTGGCACGCGCGCTGCCTCAGTCGGGGCGGTTCTCCTCCTCCCTCTCACGCGACGTGCAGTTCACGCTGCGACCCCCGGGCGGGGGAGAAACGGTGCTCGGCCCGTTGGTGGCCCATGATTTCCAGCAGGTGCCGCTGGGCTTCCCGTTCGTGGTGCGCATCCCCGCGCTTCCGCGCTTGCGCGACGGCTATCCGGAACGCGCCGTGGTGCTGGGCACGGTCGCCGCGCCCGGCCGGGGCCTGGTGCCGCTGGGCCTGGGCGCCGCCGTCAACACCAGCCCGTCGGATCCGCTCACGGACACCCAGCCGGGCCTCCTGACCCCGGGGTTCGTGCGCGTGCGCATGGCCCCGGCGCACCACGGTCTGGAGGGGCAGCCGTACCGGTTGCTCGCGCTCGCGTCGTCGGGTTCCCTGGTGGGTGAAGCGTCCGCGGGCACCGCCACCAGCGCGGTGTTCGCCCCGCTGGAGGCGCCCCGCTTCGATCCGGAGGGCACTCAGCCGGTGACGTTCTCCGACGCCTTCCTCGCCGTCCCGGAAGGCTCCCGCTACAACCCGGACCTGTTGCCGTGGCACGGCCTGCTGCCCCGCGAATGGCGGCTGGACGCCACGGTGCCGCTGGCGACCGTCGTGCGCGCGACCTTCACCAACGCGGCTGGACGGCGCTGGATGGTGGTGATGGACGGCCGCCGCGCGGTGTCCGGCGTGCGCCTGCCCGTGCCTTCGTCGGGCTTCGAGGACCGAACCTTCCAGGGCGACACGGAAGGCTCGCGCGCCTCGCTGTCGGTGGAGGCCCTGCGCGTGACGACGGCGGAGGGCGCGTCGCTCGGCGCTCCGGCGCTGGCGGAGTCCGGTGGGTTTGCTCCGGAGGCGCTCGCGGAGGCGACCCGCTCCGTGTCCACGCTGCACCAGGGCCGCCCCCAGGTGACGTGGGTGGATCCGGCGGAAGGGGCTTCGCTGGACCGTGGGGCCACCGTGCGGGTGCGGGTGGACGGCTTCCATGTGGGCCCCGGGCTCACCGACGACGGCGGGGTGCTGCTCAGCGTGCGCGGTGGCGGCCCGGGCTGCGACGGCGTGCTGGTGTCGAGCGACCTGGCCTCGCGGTCGGGCGAGGTGTCCCTCGCGCTGCCCGCCACGTGCTCGGGCACGGAGGTGGTGCTCGCGGCGTCCCTGGTGGATGGGCTGCACCTGCCGCTGCGGCCAGCCGTCACCGCCGTGCGCACCGTTCGGGTGCCCTGACGCACCAGGGTGTCAGTGCTTCTGCGACCTGGGAAGGCACCCATGCCGGCCGTGAATTCGCTTTCACGATTTGCGCGGTGATACGTTTACCGACGCCATGGGCCAGAAGGAGACGGTCGTCACCGTCATCTCGAAGATCTCCGAGCGCCCCGTCAACCTGGACGCGGCGCTGGTGGTCATCTACGGCCTGGACCTGGGGCGTAAGTTCGATTTGACGCGCGAGGAGACCCTGATTGGTCGCTCGTCCAAGGCGGACATCCAGATTGATCAGGAGGCGGTGAGCCGCAACCACGCGCGGATCACCAACACCACGAAGGGTGTGCGCATCGAGGACCTGGGCTCCACCAACGGCACGTTCGTCAACGACGACGTGGCGGCGGGAGGCCGGTCGCTGCAGAACGGCGACCTGGTGAAGATTGGCCGCACCATCTTCAAGTTCATCGCGGGCGGCAACATCGAGGCGGCGTACCACGACGAGATCTACCGGCTGACCACGATGGACGGCCTGACGCAGATCTACAACCGCCGCTACTTCGACGAGCAGCTGGACCGCGAAATCTCCCGCAGCCGCCGCTACGAGCGCACGCTGTCGCTGGTGATGCTGGACCTGGATCACTTCAAGGAGGTCAACGACACCTTCGGCCACCTCGCGGGGGACTCGGTGCTCAAGCAGCTGGCCTCCACCGTGCGCACGCGCATCCGGCGCGAGGATGTCTTCGCCCGCTACGGCGGCGAGGAGTTCGCGCTGCTGCTGCCTGAAATCTCCCTGGGCGGCGCGCGGCAGCTCGCGGAGAAGGTGCGCAAGCTGGTGGAGCGGCAGCGCTTCGAGTTCGACAAGCAGGTCGTCCCCGTCACGCTGTCGGTGGGCGTCGCCACGCTGGAGCCGCACCACCGCGAGCCCGCGGAGCTGGTGCGCGCGGCGGACGAGCGCCTCTACGAAGCCAAGACCCAGGGGCGCAACCGCGTCTGCGGCTGAAGCGCCCCCGGTCGTGCCGGTGCCTCCCCGCGAGGCCTTCAGCTAGCCCGCGAACACGGAGCGGCGCTCGCGCAGCAGGGCCTGGAGCATGGACTGGATGGCTTCGCGCGTCCGTTCGGTGAGCCGCTGCACCTCGCCCAGGTCGTCCGCGGACTCCGGGGGCAGCCCCTCCATCGTCAGGGGTTCGCCGAAGCGGATGGTCCACTTGGCCGGCAGCGGGCCCGGGGCGGTGAGCGGCAGCGACGGGAACCCGAGGAACCCACCGGGGATGCGGCCCAGCAGCGGCGACGTCTCCTCCGCGCCGACGATGGCCACCGGGACGATGGGCGCGCCGGTGCGCAGGGCCAGCTTCACGAACCCGCCGCGTCCGAAGCGCTTGAGGCGGTAGCGCTCCGCGAACGGCTTGCTCGCGCCCTGGTAGCCCTCCGGGAAGACGACCAGCGGCCGGCGTTCGTCCAGCAGCCGCAGCGCGTTCTCCGGCGAGGCGCGCACGGCGCCCAGGCGGTTGAAGAGGGTGCCCAGCATGGGCGCGTGGAAGACCTGATCCTCCACCAGCCACCGCGCTTCGAGCAGATCCGGGCGCTCGCGCAGGAGCACCTGGGACATCACGAGGCCGTCGTAGGGCAGGGCGCCGGAGTGGTTGGCGACGAGGATGGCCGCGCCCCGGGGCACCTGGTCCACGCCCTCCACGGACACGCGCCAGTACTGCTCATAGAGGAAGTCGAGGACCGGCTGGAGGTTCTCCACCAACCCCGCGTCCTTGCCGTAGTCGTCCAGCCGGCTGCCGCCGCCGGTGCCCAGGCCGGTGCGCACCGCTTCCATCAGGCCGTGCATCGCGCCGACCGCGCGTCCCAGGCCGTCGCTCGCGAGCGCCTGACCGGCGATCTCCTTCGCCAGGGAGAACATGCCCGCCGCGCGCCCCGCGAACCCCGTGGGTGGAGCGGCTTCCTCCGGACGGGCGAAGACGGAGGCGTCCTGCTCCGGGTCGTCCCGGCGGGGAACGTCGTCGTCGGTCACGATCGACAGGGGGACGCGGCGGCTGGGTGGCAGCTCGTCGTGGGACTCGTCGGGCAGTTCAACCTCCGGCTCCACGTCGGTGGGGGCCGCGCCCGCGATGATGGAGACGGAGATGGAGACGCCGTCCTGCTCGCCACGCTCCGAGCCTTCCGGCAGGTCCTCCCCGTCAGGGTTGCTTCCGGGAACACGCTCCGGATCCCGTTGCCAGGCGTCGGCGGTCCACACGTCCTCGCCCTCGTCCGGGGCGGGTACGGGCACGGGCACGCTGTCCGGATTCCGCTGCCAGGCGTCGGCGGTCCAGACCTCCTCGGCTTCGTCCAGGTCGTGGGCGTCGCCGTCCTCGGCGGTGGAGAGGGCGCGCTCCTCGGGGGAGGTGGCCTGGCGATCCATCACTTCGTCCACGGCGACGCCGGCGGTGGCCTCGGCCACCTGGGTCGCGACCCTGGTGGCGAGGTCCCGTTCGGAAGTGGTGTCTTGGCCGTCGTCCAGGACCTGCCGCACCGCGGACTCGGCCAGCTCGGCGACGAGCTCCGTCGCGAGGACGCGCTCGATGTCCCGGTCCTGGCCCGGACGTCCCGGGAGCAGCTCGTCCACGGCGGACTTCGCGGCGGCCTCCGCCGCGTCGGAGGCCAGGGCTTCCGTCATCGCGCGGTCCACCGTGCGCTCCTCGGGACGCGAGGTGCGCACTTCGTCCGCGAGCACCTGGGGCCTGGAGGGCCGCGAGGCCTGGGTGGGATGG
>NZ_RAWD01000549.1:0-3229 GCF_003612065.1 Corallococcus sp. CA047B | reverse complement strand
CCCCGCCCCCGTCGCGTGTAGACACGGAGGTCGTGTTACGCCCCGCGCCCGTCATCCTCAGCTTCCGGCGCACGTTCGCGCTGCTCATCCTGCTGGTCGTGCTGCCCTCGGCCGGCCTGTCGGGCTTCGGCGTCGTGGCCATCATCAACGAGCGCGCCGCGGTGGAGAAACGCCTGGAGGCCGCCTGGCGCGGCACGCTCGCGGACCTGTCCGCGGAGGTGCCCCGGGCGCTCAACAGCGGACGGTTGGAGGAGGTGGACGGAGGCCGGCTGGCGTTCCTGCTGTCGGACGACCAGGAGCTGTCCGACCCGGAGGGCACCTTCCACGTGGAGAACGGCCTGGTGCGCACGAAGGATCCGCAGCTCGCGGAGTCCCTGGCGGCGCTGGTGCCGGAGGCCGCCTCGCTGCCCACGGTGCCCACCGTGTTCTCGCTCGCCCCGGGCAACCGGGCGGTGATGGTGGCCGCCGAGCGCAAGGGCACCACGGTGCAGGGCGTGCGGCTGTCCGCCGTCGCGTTGGACAGCCTCCTGTCGGACAAGGCGCAGGGGCGGGCCACGTCGGAGCCGGTGCGCTTCA
Source organism: Corallococcus sp. CA047B (assembly GCF_003612065.1). Classification (NCBI taxonomy): domain Bacteria; kingdom Pseudomonadati; phylum Myxococcota; class Myxococcia; order Myxococcales; family Myxococcaceae; genus Corallococcus; species Corallococcus sp. CA047B. Next base: position 2,653 of record NZ_RAWD01000549.1, on the reverse strand, counting down.
CGCTGCTGCCCGTGCCGCGCGACACGTCCAGCGAGGGCGGGCTCGTCAACCGGCTGATGTCGGAGGTGGCGCAGGCGCGGCAGAACGCGATGGGGCCGCCGGTGCTCGCGGAGCGGGTGCTGTCCGCGCCGCTGCAGGACTTCCGGCTGGTGGTGCTGCCCACCGGCGAGGACCCCGTGGCGAGCACCTCCACGCGCAACCGCGCCGTGTACGGCGTGCTGCTGGGGCTGTTCTACCTGACGCTCACGTTCGGCGTCATCTACACCGGCCGCGTGCTCTACCGCGAGGCGCGCCTGTCGCGCATGAAGACGGACTTCGTGTCGCTGGTGAGCCATGAGCTGCGCACGCCGCTCACCTCCATCCGCATGTTCATCGAAACGCTGGCGCTGGGCCGGCTGAAGGACCCCGCGCAGATGCAGGAGGTGTTGGACCTGCTCACGCGTGAAACGGAGCGCCTGTCGGACCTGATTGAACGGGTGCTGGACTGGGCGCGCATCGAGAGCGGCCGCAAGGTGTACCAGCGCGAGTCCGTGCAGGTGGCGGACGTGGTGGACGCGGCGGTGGCGGCCTTCCGCGCGCAGCGGCTGGGGGACGACATGGTGCTGAGCGTGGAGGTGGCGGACGGGCTGCCTCCGGTGGAGATGGACCGCGTCGCGGTGTCGGGCGCGCTGCTCAACCTGTTGCAGAATGCGTACAAGTACAGTGGGCCGACGAACCGGAAGATCGCGCTACAGGCGCGCAGGGACGGCAGACACGTGAACCTGTCGGTGGAGGACAACGGGGTGGGAATCGCCAGGAAGGACCGCAAGCGCATCTTCGAGCGCTTCTACCGCGTGGACAACCTGCTCACGCGCAAGACGGAGGGCAGTGGCCTGGGGCTCGCCATCAGCAAGCGCATCGTGGAGGCACACGGGGGCCGCATCGCCGTGCAGAGCGAGCCCGGCCAGGGCAGCCGCTTCACCATCCAGCTCCCGGCGGGCCGCGCATGAGCACGCCGGATGAGAAGCCGCGCCGCATCCTGGTGGTGGAGGACGACCTGTCCATCCTCACCGGCGTGTCCATGAACCTGCGCTTCGAAGGCTACGAAGTGCTCCAGGCGCAGGACGGCCGCACGGGCCTGGCCAAGGCGCTGGACGAAGCGCCGGACCTGCTGGTGTTGGACCTGATGCTCCCGGAGCTCAACGGCTACGAGGTCATCCGCGAGCTGCGCCAGCGGGGCCGCGACACGCCCGTGGTGGTGCTGTCCGCGCGGGGCCAGGAGTCGGACAAGATACTGGGCCTCAACCTGGGCGCGGACGACTACGTGGTGAAGCCCTTCGGGCTCCAGGAGCTGCTCGCGCGCATCAAGGCGGTGCTGCGCCGCCGGTTCGGGGCCACGGGCACCAGCGCGCCGCCGGTGACGTTCGGGGACGTGAAGGTGGACCTGGCGCTGCGCACGGTGGCGCGCGACGGGCAGCCGGTGGAGTTGACGGCGCAGGAGTTCAAGCTGCTGGCGCACTTCCTGGCGCACCCGGGCCGCACCTTCACCCGCGAGGAGCTGCTGTCCGGCGCGTGGGGCTACCACTACGAGGGCAGCGCGCGCACGGTGGACAACTTCATGCGCCAGCTGCGGCTGAAGTTCGAAACCGACCCCGAAGCGCCCCGGCACTTCCTCACCGTGCGCGGCCTGGGTTACCGCTTCGAGCGCTGAAGCCGGCGCCGAAGCCCCCGGGCGTCACAGCCCCGCGACGCCAATCTGGCGCAGGTCCTCCAGGTCGAAGGGCTTGCCATCGAAGCGGCCGTAGCGCTCGCGGGGGGTGAGGCCGCTGGAGGTGAGGGCGGCCTCCAGCTCCTCGGGGAGGAAGTGGCGCAGCTTGAGGCGGCGGATGGGGCTTGAGCCACCGGGAGGACGCCGCTCGCGCAGGTGCAGGGCGAACAGCGGACGGCGGGGCTCCACGGCGGAGCCGGGCTCGTCCTCGTCGCGCGGCAGCACGGGTTCGCGCGGCGCGTTGAGCACGTCGTAGACGAAGGTGCCCCCGGGGGCCAGGTGGTGGACGACGGTGGCGAGGAACGCCTCCACGTCGTCGCGGCCGGGCATCAGCCCCAGCGCGTGCTGCGGGGCCAGCACCAGCGGGAACTTCTCCGGCAGCCTCAGCGTGCGCAGGTCCTGGGCCAGCAGGCGCGTGCGCTCGGAGACGTCCGGGGGTTCGGAGGCGCGGCGCTCCTCGGCGGAGCGGATCATCACTTCGGAGGGATCCACGCCCACGGCGGCGAAGCCGTGGCCGGCCAGCGCCCAGGGCACCCGGCCGTTGGCGGCGCCCAGCACCAGCACGGGCGAGCCGTGCTCGGTCGCCTGCCGCGTGTAGAAGACGAGATCCGGCTCCTGTCCCACGAGGGACAGCGGGGTGCGGCCGCGTGCGTCGTTCCCAGCCATTGCCCAGGCCCTAGCACGGTTGCGGGGCCCTTCGGGACTCCCGGGTGCGCACCGTGGGCAATCCTTTGCCCACCTGCTGTCCGGCATGCGACGGCCCCCTCCCACTTCCCAACGCTGGTCCCCTCCTGGAGGGCTGGCACCCTCCTTGCCTTGGAGCGCCGCATGACGGGCGTCCGCCTGGGCGCTTCGCTTTGAAAGAGTGAGGGGTATTCGGCATATGGGGCACGGCGGGTGGCGGTG
>NZ_RAWD01000548.1:0-3303 GCF_003612065.1 Corallococcus sp. CA047B | reverse complement strand
ACCCATGGGCGGGGAGGGATGGGGCCTGAGCGTCAATCCAACGTGGTGCGCGAGCGTGCGAGGGCGGCTCCCGCCACGGCCAGCACGAACAGGCCCAGCGCCAGCAGGTTGTCCCCCATGTCCGCCAGCACCTGGTCCTTGAGCAGCGCGCCCCGGACGATGCGCAGGAAGTGCGTCACGGGGAGGACCTCCCCCAGCGTCCGCGCCCACGCGGGCAGGCCCAGGAAGGGAAAGGCGAAGCCCGACAGGAAGATGGAGGGCAGCAGGTAGAACAGCGACATCTGCATGGCCTGCAACTGGCTCCGGGCGACCGTGGAGATGAGGTAGCCCAGCGACAGGTTGCCCACGATGAAGAGCACGATGCCGCACGCGAGCGCCCCCCACCCCGCCGGCGTGCGCGCCATGGGGACCGAGAACAGCACCCGCGCCATCCCCAGCACGACGCCGGTCTGCACGAGCCCCACGACCACGTAGGGCGTGAGCTTGCCCATCATGATCTCCCCGGGCGTGGCGGGCGTGGACAGCAGCGTCTCCATGGTGCCCCGCTCGCGCTCGCGGGTGACGGCCATGGCGGTCATCATCACCAGCGTCATGGACAGGATGATGCCCAGCAGGCCCGGCACGATGTGGAACGGCGAGAGGCTCTCCGGGTTGTAGCGCCGGTGCACCACCACCTCGAAGGGCGGCGGAGTGGGCCTTCGCGCCACCGTCCCCACCCGCACGTGTCGGAGCGCCTCCGTGGGCAGCAGGGCCACCGCCGCGAGCGCGCCCGCCGCGGCCTGCGGGTCGGACGCGTCCGCCTCCGCGAGGATCTGCGCGCGCTCCCCCTTGAGCACCCGCTGCGTGAAGTCCGGCGGGATGGTGACCGCGAGCATCACCTGCCCGCGCCGCAGCAGTTGCTCCAGCTCCGCGTCGGAGCGCGGCAGGTAGCGCACGTCCACGTAGCCGGTGCGCTCCATGGACGCCACGACGGAGGCGGCCAGGGTGCCGGTGTCATGGGACAGCACCGCGGCGGGCAGGTGCCTCGGGTCCATGTTGATGGCGTAGCCGAAGATGAGCAGCTGCATCACCGGCATGACGAGGATCATCGCGTACGTCACGCGGTCGCGCCGCAGCTGCGTGAACTCCTTGAGCAGCACGGCCAGGATGCGCGGCAGGGAGTCCCGGCTCATGAGGCGTACCGTTCGTCGCGCTCGCGCCCCATGAGCTGGATGAAGACATCCTCCAACGACGGGGGGACCTCGCTCCAGCGGAAGGGTTCCCTGCGCCAGGGGACGAGCGCGCGCTCCAGGGCCTCGCGCTGGACGCCGCTGACGTGCACGGCGGCGCCGAACGCGGAGGCGCTGAGCACGCCGTCGGCCTTCGCCAGCAGGTGCGCCGCGCGGTCGATGCCCGGCCCTTCCCCCAGGAACGTCACCAACCCCGAGTCCCGGATGACGGCGTCCGCCGTGCCCCGCGCGATGAGGCGGCCATACAGGATGTAGCCGATGTCGTGGCAGCGCTCGGCCTCGTCCATGTAGTGCGTGGACACCAGCACCGTGAGGCCCTCGGCTGCGAGCGCATGGATTTCATCCCAGAACTCGCGGCGGGCCCGGGGGTCCACGCCCGCGGTGGGCTCGTCCAGGAGCAGCAGCTGGGGCGCGTGCAGCGTCGCGGCGGCCAGGGCAAGCCGCTGCTTCCACCCGCCAGAGAGCGCGCCCGCCAACTGACGGCGGCGGTCGAAGAGGCCCAGCCGGTGGAGCGTCGCGTCCACGCGCTCGCGGCGCTGATCCAATCCGTGGATGCGCGCGACGAAGGCCAGGTTCTCCTCCAGCGTCATGTCCTCGTAGAGGGAGAACTTCTGCGTCATGTAGCCCGTCCTGCGCTTGATGGCGTCGCCCCGGGCGCGGAAGTCCATGCCCAGCACCTCGCCCTCGCCGCTGTCGGGCGTGAGCAGTCCGCACAAGAGCCGCAGCGTCGTCGTCTTGCCGGAGCCGTTGGGGCCCAGGAAGCCGGTGATGCGGCCCGCTTCCACGGCGATGGAGACGTCGCGCACGACATGCCGCTCGCCGAAGGACTTGTTGAGCCCGCGCACGTCGATGGCCCGCCCGCTCATCGCGCCTCCCGCACGGTCGCCATCGCCAGGGGTGTCACGTCGATGGGCTGCCCTGGCAGGAGCCGCGTGGGCGCCGCGGGCACGGCCTCCACCAGGAACACCAGCTTCTGCCGCGACTCCAGGCTGTAGATGATGGGTGGGGTGTACTCCGGGCGCGGGGCCACGTAGTCCACGCGGGCCGTCATCCCCGTGTCGCAGCCATCACAGGCGATGGCCACGCCCGTGCCCGGCGCGTAGGACGCCACCCTCGCCTGCGGCACGTAGAAGCGCACCTTCACCCGCGCGTCCGGGACGATGCTGATGACGGCGGCGTTGGGGGCGGCCCACTCGCCTTCGTGGAAGAGGACGTCCTCCACGAAGCCCGCGACGGGGGAGACGGGCGCCAGCTCGGAGACCTGTCGCTCCGCGGCGGTGAGGCCGGCGCGTCCGCTCGTCAACTGCGCGCGGACGGCCTCCCACTGCGCGCCCGCCGCCGACACGTCCGTGACGGCCACGTCGCGCAGGGCGTGGGCCCGCGCCACGGTCGCGCGCAGCAGGTCCAACTGCTGGGGTGTCACGGCCCCGTCCATCGCCTTCTGGACGGCGAGGAAGCGCGACAGGTCGGCGTCCGCGCGCTCCACCTCCGCCCGCGCGGAGGCGAGCGAGGCCCGGGCCCGGTCCATGTCCGAACGCCGCGCGAGGAGCTGGGCCTCGGTCTGCGCCACCTGCGCCCGCGCCTGGTCCGCGCGCGCCACCAGCGACGTGGGCTCCATGCGGAACAGCGGCGTCCCTACCTCCACGCGCTGACCTCGCACCACGCCCACCGACGCCACGATGCCGGCCACCGGCGAGGACAGGTAGACGTTGTCGCTGACGACGTAGCCGGTGAAGCGCGGGGGCGGTTCGCCCGACGCGGGGCGCCGCAGCCACGCGAGGCCTCCGCCGATGACGGCGACCAGGACGACCGCCGCGACCACGGCGCGCTTCGAACGTTTCGGTGCACTCCCCTGCCCTGGCATCCGTGTCTCCCGACGCGGCCATCGCCGCCCAAGGGATGCGCTCCGCCCCCTGCCTCGCGCATCACGCGGAGGCCCAAGAGCACCCGGCATGCCAGCCCGGGGCTCCTCCGGAGGGCTGGAGGGACAGGACCGCCGTGTTCGGATTTCCGACGCCGGGCGCCGGGTTTCCGAACCCGGGACACGGGCCGGGGGCGGGGTTCCCCGCGCGAG
>NZ_RAWD01000547.1:0-3323 GCF_003612065.1 Corallococcus sp. CA047B | reverse complement strand
GTCTGGATTGGGGCGGGGCCCGGAACCGTGGCGGTTCCAGGGGCATGGGCGGGAAAAAGGGGGCAGGACCGTGGACATGAAGACGAAGAAGGACCTGGCGGTGGATTTCATCAACACCATCCGCACCATGGAGCCGAGCGCTCTGAACGCCCTCATCGTGAAGGAAGCGGGCGAGGAGCTGGCGCAGTTCTTCCTGAACTACAGCGCCAACCTCATCTCCAAGGATCCTTCCCGGGTGCTGGAGAACACCTCTTCGCTGATGCTGATGGGCTACCTCATCCGCACGTACGAGGAGAAGAACACCCAGGCCAAGCAGGGCAACTTCCAGTCCTACGCGTTCGCCTGACGCCCTGGAGCCTCGGGGCCCGGGGGCGTGCGCGCAGGCTCGACAGGCCCCGTGGGGCCTGTTAGCACCCGTCGCCCATGCTCATCGACCTACACGCCCATTCCCATCTGTCCAAGGGGTGCGACCTGGAGCCGCGCGCCGTGCTGGAGCGGGCGGCAATGTTCGGCCTGGACGCGGTCGCGTTCACGGAGACCAACACCCAGGACGGCTGCGACGAGCTCTTCGAGATCGGCGCCAAGGCCAAGGTGAAGGTGTTCGTCGGGCTGGAGCTGGTGACGGACCGGGGGCAATACCTGTGCTTCTTCCCGAAGCCGGAGCTGGCGCCGGAGCCCGTGCAGCTGTGGGGGAGCAACCGGGAGAAGCCCTGGAGCGCCGCCGAGTGCCTGCCCAAGGTGAAGGCCCTGGGAGCGGCCATCGTCGCGGCCCGGCCGTTTGATCGCGACGTGCCCAATCCCGCCATGGAGTACGTCCGCTCGCTGTCCGGCGTGCTGTGCGCCGTGGAGGGCTACAACGCCAAGGTGAAGCAGACCGCCAACGACCTGGCCGTGGAGGCCGCGGACGTGCTCAAGCTGCCCTGCGTGGGCGGCAGTGACGCGCGCGGCTCCCTGGACGAGATGGGCCGGGGCGCAACCTTCTTCAAACGCGACGTGCTCACCCAGGCGCAGCTGGTGGAGGAGCTCTTCAAGGGCGACTACTGGCCGGTGATGGCCGGCGAGCTGCCCCGCCTCACCCGTCCCGGCGAGGCCCAGGCCCAGCGCAAGGGCGGCGGGGGCGGCGGCAAGAAGCAGCACCGCCGCGGTGGCCGCCGCTAGCTCAAGGCAGCAGGGACGTGCCCGCCTCCTCGGCGCGCACCAGGCGGCCGTCGGTGAGGAACGCCTTGCGGCGCTCCCCGGCATAGCGCCACTCCTCGTTCCGGGCCGTGCCCTCCAGTGAGCGGCGCACCGTCTCCGGGGGACCCCAGGCCATGCGCAGCGCGTCCGCGGGCATGTCCGCCACCAGCTTCTTGGTGCGCACGGCCTCCTGCACCGCCGCGCTGAAGCCCGCGAGCTGATCCTTCAACGAATGCGGGGTGAGGGTCTTCTCCAGCTCCGTGCGGAAGGCGTCCGGGCGGTCCAGGTTCGGCGGCAGCACCAGCACCACCTGCTCGCCCGCGGGGGCCCCCTCCACCGTCACGTACACCCACGGCCAGGAGCGCGGAGTGTAGAGGACGCGCTCGGTGACGACCCAGGCCGTGGGGAACTCCACCTTGGTAATCCGCACGCGCGTGCCGGCGGGCACCGTGGCCTGGATGGCGCCGGGGCTGATGGGCCTGCCGCTGGTGTCGTCCAGCAGGCGCACGTCCTCGGGAGGGTAGGGCGTCAAGAGCCGCTTGGACGCGTCCCCGAAGAAGGGCGTCAGGTAGGAGGAGACGCGCAGGTACTGCTCCGCGTCCGGACCGGAGAGGCTCCGATCCAACGAGGCGCGATCCTCGGGGGACATGCGGGTGGCGGAAGCGCAGCCGACGCTGACGACGGCCAGCAGCGGCATCAGGAAGGACAGGGAGCGGGAAGGACGCGGCATGGCACCAGGGCGCGCGCGGGATGGAACGCGCGCGCGATGGATGCCTGCTTAGCCTAGCGGATGGCCTGCGTCAGCGCTGGCGTGCCCGTCACGGCCTGCTTGCCGTCGCGGCACCCACGCTGCGCGGGACACACCGGACCCCGGCCATGGGGGTCGGCCACCAGGAGGAACCGACCCTGCCCCCTCGCATCCGTCAGCTCCGGATGACCGCACAGCGCGCAGTGGCGGGGGGGACGCTTCGAGGGGGGAAAGGGCACGACACGAAGTGTGTGCCCACTCCGCGCCCCCAGCGAATTTTCAGCCGGGGGCGTTCTTCACGACGACGCTACGACTTGTCGCCGCCCGCGCTGCTGGAAGGGGCCGGCGCGGGGCTCGCCGCGGGCGCGCTGCTGGCAGGAGCGCTGGCCGCGGCCGGCGCCGCCGAGGACGACGAAGAAGAGGAGGACGATGAACCGCCGCCTCCGTCCTTCTTCGTGGAGCCGTACAGGTCCGAGTACCAGCCGCCACCCTTGAGGTGGAAGCTGGAGCGGCTGACCTGCTTGGTCAGCGTGCCGCCGGCGCCGCACGCGGTGCACGCGGCGGGGGCGGGGTCGGACATCTTCTGCAGGACGTCAATGGTCTTTCCACAGGCCGAGCAGCCGTACTCGTAGATGGGCATGGGGTGGGTACCTCGTCTCAGTGAGAAGGGTTGTTGACGGTCTGGGCGGAGAGCTGCTTGCGCAGCGACTCCGACAGACCCAGGCGCTCGAAGGCGCGGGTGACCAGCTCCGCGGGCGCGCCGTGCTTACGACCCACGACGTTGGCCAGCGAGTGGAGATCGGTGGCTTCCGACATCACGTCCTTCACCAGCCGCTCCAGCTCCTTGCGGAGCGATTCGGTGAAGCGCTTCTGGATGCCCAGGTCCGCCAGGTACTTGTCCTTGCCCAGCAGATCCAGCCGGTGGGTCAGGTGGGAGGTGGCCAGCACCTCGTTGCGGAAGCGCTCGCGCAGGGCCTCCACCTCCTCCTCGAGGAGCAGGGCGTGCGTCAGCCGCTGCAGCTCGCTGGGGCTCAGGCCCAGGGCCCACGCCACGCGGCCGGCGGCGCCGCGCTGGGAGGCGTAGGCGGTCTGGAGGTTGCGCTTCTCCTGCGCCTCCAGCGTCTCCATGATGCCGTGCTGCCGCAGCACGTTCTCCATGTCCACCTGGGTCAGCTCGCCGCGCGGGCCGTTGTAGCGGTGCTCCAGCGTGCGCAGGAGCGAGTAGCGGTGCTCCGTGCCCTCGATGGCGGCCTCCAGCGTGGCCTTGCCCTCCGCGCGCGTCAGTTCGAAGAACGACAGTCGCTGGGCCTCCACGCGGGTGAAGCGGCCGCGGGGGCGGGGCAGTTCACGCTTGATGAAGCGCGGGGCGTCCTCGTCGTCCTGCGACGCGGCCGGGGTG
>NZ_RAWD01000546.1:0-3324 GCF_003612065.1 Corallococcus sp. CA047B | reverse complement strand
GAGTGGGGGTGGAAGCCCTGTCATGGTGCGCGGGCCGTGCTTCCCGGGGGCGTCATGCGCTGGCTGTGCTGGCTGTGGGTGGGTCTGTGGTGGGGCTGTGCCTCCACGTCGTCGGTCGCGACGTTCTCACCCGAGGGTGTCTGGCAGGAGGCCGGGTACGAACGGGAATGTGAGGACAGCGGTGAGGACCGGTGCGTCACGCCCCTGTGCACGGACGAGGCTTGCGCGCTGTTCCGGTGCGAGGACCTGGATCCGGGCCGCATCGTGCGCACGCGGGGTGCGACGGCACCGCCGGTGTTGGTCGCGCCGGGGAGCGGGCCTCAACGCAACTGGGGTAGCGCGCAGGAACTCCCGCGCGACGCGCGGCCCGTCATGGTGTTCCGCTTCCATCCTCGCGAGAAGCTGCCCAGTCAGGTGCAGCGGGAGCGGGCGATGGCGGAATGGGCGAAGCGGCCCAAGGAGCGGCACCACATCTTTCCGCAGGCGTTCAAGGACCACTTCGACAGAAAGAAGATCGACATCCACCAGTACGTGTTGGCCGTGGACGTGGACATCCACAAACGCATCCATCGAGGAGCCAACGGTGGTCCGTGGAATGAGGATTGGCGAAATTATGTCCGGCTGTACGGCACCAGATCGAAGGAAGCACATTTCGATCAGGCCTCCCTGATGATTCAGAAGTACGGTCTCTTTGGATTGACGATGACCTACTGGCAGCAGATGGACCTCCTGCCGCTCCCGGTGGAGGACTGACGGTTGCGCTACTTCGAGCTGGAAGAGCTGGCAGACCTTGAATCGGGACAATGGAGCGGGGAGTACCGCGCCAAGCGCCGTTGGTATGTGCCAAGCCAACTCTGTCCCCGCTGTGGTGCCAGAGGCGGGATGCAGGCGTATCCCTCGGTGGATCTGTCCAAGCTGCCGGAGAACGATTCCCTGGCCAGTGTGTGGCCGCAGGCTCCCGAGGAGGTAGCTCGCCGCATGGCGTTGGTGCGTCCGTTCGTTCCACCGGAACTCCCTCTTGAGCCGGGGTACAGCTTGGGCCCGCTGGTGGGCACCGCGCGCGGTCATTTCGGTCCCGTGACCGCGTTGCCCTCGTGGCAGGTGCTCGTGCGAGAGGATGCACGCGACCTGCTTCTGGGCGAAGGCCTGCAAGGCATCATCCCGGTCCGCGCGGAGCTGCGCACCCGTCGCACCAAGGAACAGGCGCTCTACGAACTGGAAGCGCGTCCCCTGGCGAAGCTGCATCCCGACTGCATCGACCGCGTCCCAACCTGCCCAGACTGCGGGGACAACAGCTTCTCACTGCCCCCGAAGCGCTGGCTCCTGCGCGAATCCGTGCCCGCCGGACTCGACCTCTTCGGCGTGGAGGAGACCACCCGCATCGTCGTCTCCGAGCGCTTCGTCGACACCGTGAACCGCCTGGGTCCCAGTGACGTGTTCTACCGGGAGATCACGGTGGGGTAGCCCCCTGGGGCATCGGGAGCAGCCGGGGATGAGGCCAACCTGTACCGGCCCCTTTCCATCATCCCGGATGCACTCCTGACGGATGCCCTTCGGATCAGCCCATCCTTGACGATTCGACGAGCCCCCCTTGCACACTCGCGTGGTCCTTCCGAGGCAACTCATGCGCTGGTTGTCCTGGCTGTTCGTAGTCCTGTGGTGTGACTGTGCCTCCACGTCGTCGGTCGCGACGTTCTCACCCGAGGGTGTCTGGGCGGAGGCTGAGTCCGAACGGGAATGTGAGGACAGCGGGGAGGACCCGTGCGTCACGACCCTGTGCACGGCTGAAGCCTGCGCGCTGTTCCGGTGCGAGGACCTGGAACCACGCCGCATCGTGCGCACGCGGGGTGCGACGGCGCCGCCGGTCTTCGTGGCGCCGGGGAGCGGGCCTCGGCGCTACTGGGGCGCCGTGCAGGAACTCCCGCGTGATGCGCGACCCGTCATGGTGTTCCGACTCCATCCGCGCGAGAAGCTGCCCAGTCAGGTGCAGCGGGAACGGGCGATGGAGGAGTGGGCGAAGCGACCCAAGGAGCGGCACCACATCTTCCCGCAGGCGTTTACGAAGCACTTCCGCAACAAGCAGATTGATGTGCACCAGTACGTGTTGGCCGTGGACGTGGACGTCCACAAGCGCATCCACCGGGGGAAGAGCGGCGGTCCCTGGAACCGAGAATGGCAGGCCTACATCGACGGCCCTGGAGCGATAACCAGCAAGACCCAGCATTTCGATCAGGCCTTCCTGATGATCCAGAAACATGGCCTCTTTGGTTTTACGATGACGTATTGGCAGCAGGTGGACCTCATGCCATCCCCGGTAGAGGACTGACGGATGCGCTACTTCGAACCGGCCGTGCTGCACGACCCCGACTCGGGACAGTGGAGCGGGGAGTACCGTGCGGAGCACAGATGGTGTCTTCCGAGCGTCCTGTGCCCCCGCTGCGAGACCTGGGGAGTCATGCAGGCCTATCCATCGGTCGACCTGTCCGGCCTGCCGGAGAATGATTCTTTGACGGATATATGGCCGCAGTCCGCCGAGGAATATGCACGGCGCCTGGCCCTGATACGCCCATTCGTCCCACCAGAACTCCTGCTTGAGCCGGGATGCCGGTTGGGTCCCCTGGTGGGAACCGCGCGCGGTCATTTCGGTCCCGTGACCGTGTGGCCCTCGTGGCAGGTGCTCGTGCGCGAGGATGCGCGCGACCTGCTTCTGGGTGAAGGCCTGCAAGGCATCATCCCGGTCCGCGCGCAGCTGCGCACCCGGCGCACCAAAGAACTTCCTCTCTACGAACTGGAAGCACGCCCATTGGCGAAGCTGCATCCCGACTGCATCTACGACCGGGAGCCCACCTGCCCGTTCTGCGGACGCCACGGCTTCATGCTGCCCCCGAAGCGCTGGCTCCTGCGCGAATCCGTATCTCCGGGACTCGACTTCTTCGGCGTGGAGGAGACCAACCGGATCATCGTCTCCGAGCGCTTCGTCGACACCGTGAACCGCCTGGGCCCCAGTGACGTGTTCTATCGGGAGATCACCGTGGGGTAGCCGCACCGTCGGCTACAACACGTTGCTCCCGAACGCGGACACACGGTCCTCACGGTCCGTGCCCCGACCCCGGTGTATCTAGCGGCCTGCGAGGGGGCGCATCCCGTGACGCCCCTCCCGAGGCCCACGCATGCGACGTACCCTGTCCCGTCTCTCCTCCCGGCCCTTCCTGCTGTGCGCCGCGCTCGTCCTGGGCGTGGGCTGCGAAAGCGTGAAGCCCCGTGCCACGCCGCCCGCTGATGGCACCACCGCCGTCGAGCAGCCCGACACCACCGCCCCCACCC
>NZ_RAWD01000545.1:0-3352 GCF_003612065.1 Corallococcus sp. CA047B | reverse complement strand
GCGAAGACGGGCGGGGTGGACATCGCGGTGGACAGCGCGGCGGCCAACCTCCAGGCCGGCACCGGGATGAAGAAGCTGGGCGCGGAGCTGGCCCATTCCGCGCCGCAGGCCTTCACCGGCGACGAACTGCGCTTCAACTTCTCGCTTGTCGCGCCCTCGTCGGATGTCACCCTCACGCTCTTCGGGGCCGGCAACTCCTCCAACGCGGACCAGAACAGCGATGGGGACCGGGCGGCGGCCACGAAGCTGACCGTGACGGTGGGCAAGGGCACGCCCGTCGTGGATCCGCTCCCCGGGGAGGGCGATGGCGGAGGCTGCGCCGCCGCGGGAAGCGCGCCCATGTGGGGCCTGGCGCTGGCCGGGCTGGCCCTGCTGCGCCGCCGCAGGAACTGAGGCCTTCCCCTCCGTGACCGGTGCCGGCGTCGCCACCACGACGCCCGGCGCCGGGCTACCGGAATGCGTCCACGACATAGGCCGCCGCGACGGAGCCGTCGAGGATTGCTGTCCCTGGCTTCGAATCAGGCCGCTTCCGCATCTGGTCCTCGCTGAGCCGGGCCACCGCGCAGATGGGAAACTTTTCGCTGTCTGGAGGATGAGCCTCATACCATCGGATGACGACCTGCGGACCGCTCGTCCAGACCTGCCCGTACAGGCGCGTCGACGTCTCGAGCGTTCCGAAGTCGTTCTTCAAGATGCTCTCGATGGGGCCGTCATACAGGGTGACGGCACGCGACCGGATCTGGTTCGCATCCAATTCCACCAGCGCGGTGTCCCCGACATGCAGCCGGAGCGCGCGCATGGTCCGCTTCGCTTCCTCTGTGCAGTCCTGCGGCCCCGGCGTGCCATCCGCGCGCAGCGCCACTCCGCCCGTCGCGGGGCATCCGGAGGCCGTGGCAAGGAGCGCGATGGCGCTGAACAGGAAGGCTTTGGGGATGGGCATGACCGGCGCTTCTACTGCCGAATCAGCGCGTGATCCATCCGCACCAGGACCTGAAGGAGCCCGTCCCCACGGAAGATCTGGAGGGCGAGATCCGCGAGAGCGCCTCCCTCCGTTTCGCCAGGACATGGTGGCTTCATCAAACACAGCGCGGGAAGACGGCGACGATAGAAGTCGTGCCTCCCGGGCAACAAGAGCAACAGCGCCTGTGGCCATGGAAGCAACAGCCGCGAAGCGCCAGGGGACCCTCGCCAGAGGTGTTCCAACCCGCTTCTCCCGAGTGCGGTGAGCGCTGCCGCCGCCTCCGCCAGGACCCTCCCTTCCGCGCCGGAAACAGGTTGGTACGGCTCGTGAAATGAGCGGGTGCACCCACGGGTCGCGGCGGTATCGCGGCGTGGGAGGGGAGGCCCCGGGGGATGGGGCTTCCGGCACTTCTGGAATGGAGGCAGGACCATGCAAAGCCGCAAATGGCGAGTCATCTCCCACGCAGGCGCCGCCGTCGTGACCCTGGGCCTGATGTCGGGCTCCGTGGCATTCGGCGCCGACACCCGGCCCGGTTCGGAGGCGGGGTCGAACATCCCGCCCAGCCGCGTCATCGCGGGCCGCAAGCTGCACCAGCCGCCGGGGTTGAGCGGGGCGGGGGAGGATGCGCGCAAGAGCGTGAAGTCCTTCGTCACCTGGGCAGGGCAGTCCGTGGTGGAGGAGCAGGGCGACGCGCGCGAGGTGCTGCGCTCCGCCGCGCAGAACCCGGACGTCATCCAGGCGTTCACCGAGGAGATCCTGGAGGCGCACAAGTCCGGTGACTCCAGCCGCGCGCTGGTCGCGCTGGGCCTGCTCGGCGAGATGCGCACCTACGAGGGCGCGAAGTTCCTCGCGGAGTTCGTCCGCATGCCGCTGCCCACGAAGGGCACCGTCATCGAAGGGGAGCTCCAGGAAGAAGCCCAGCAGGCGCGTCTGCAGGCCAAGGCCGTGGCCGGCGTCGCGTACCTGCGCGACCCGGAGTTCGACCGGGAGGTGCTCTACCAGGTGGGCGCGCACCCCTCCGTCATCGTCCGCGCGGAGGCCATCAGCGCCTTCCTGTGGAACCGGGGTGATTCGCTGGAGGCACGCAAGGAGGTGGAGCAGTACGTCCGCCGCGAGGAGCTGCTGTTCCTGGATCGCGTCCGGCGCGTCAGCGGCGAGACCGCGGAGACGTTCAACCGCAAGCTCACCGCCTACCTGAAGGCCCACCCGGAAGTGCAGGCGCCCAAGCCCGAGCCGAAGGAGCCCCGTCCGCCCGAGGAGAAGCCCTACACCTTCGACGTCACCCCTCCGAAGTTCTGACCTGACCTCACGACCGAGGAGCGAGAACGCCCATGAATTTCAAGCAAGGCATTGCCCTGATGTCGTCCCTTCTTGCCTTTGGCCTGGGGGCCGAGGCCGGCGCCGTCTGCACCCAGACGGGCGCGAGCCAGGCGGACCGGGACCTCTGGAACACCCACGGCTGCTGGCAGGACTTCTTCCTCTGGCAGTACCAGGCCTACGGCCTGAAGTCCGGTGACTGGAGCAACCGAGGCTGGAGTGACGCCTGCAACGTGTCGCTCGAGTTCCCCAAGCACTGGAACGCGTCCTACCTGCTGACGTACGGCATGTTGGACAACTTCGCCCAGTCGTTCCACGGCACCGCAGACTACCGGGGCACGGCGGAGGCGCGCAGCAGCAACTTCCACGACAGCCTCTACCACGGCATCACCGACCGCACGGATGTCTTTGGCACCTTCTCCCCCCGGTTCTGGCCGTGGGATACGGACAAGGTGGAGACCGCGTGCCCGCTCTACAACCCGAACGCCAGCAACTCCAACCCGGCCTCCCGCGCGGGCGACTACATGCACGAAGGCTGGCACGCCAACTTCGACAAGCACAACATCAACAATGGCAACACCGGCGGTCACCGGCCCGGGCCCCAGGGCTCCTGCACCATCAACGGTTGTGACTACTTCTACTTCCATGGCATCAGCAAGTATGCCTTTGGCGCCATGTGGGAGAACGACGGGACGGCCAACCGCTTCCACTCGCCCAACCAGGTGCAGGTGGAGTTCCTCTGCGACGTGTCGGACCAGTCGCAGTGGTGGATTCCGCTGAGTGTGCGGCAGACGGCCGCGGCGGACGCCAACAGCCGCGCCGTGTCGCGCTTCATCAACGGCCCGGGATATAGCTGCGGCAGTCCCCGCCCCTGGTAGTCGGATGACCCGCTGGCGCATTCGGAGCGTGAAACCATGACATCGTTTCGGATGCGCCTGTCCCCGGGCCTGTTCCTCCTCACCCTGGTCTGCTGCTCCAGTCCCCAGCAGGGGGGAGCGGGGGAGCAGGGCACCTGGGAGTCCCTGACGGCGGGGGCCGGCCCCCGGTCCCTTCTATACACCTCACGCGGCCGCC
>NZ_RAWD01000544.1:0-3361 GCF_003612065.1 Corallococcus sp. CA047B | reverse complement strand
GGGAGCTCACGGGCCGCATCTTCGC
Organism: Corallococcus sp. CA047B; assembly: GCF_003612065.1. Taxonomy (NCBI): domain Bacteria; kingdom Pseudomonadati; phylum Myxococcota; class Myxococcia; order Myxococcales; family Myxococcaceae; genus Corallococcus; species Corallococcus sp. CA047B. The sequence continues at coordinate 3,336 of NZ_RAWD01000544.1, read as the reverse complement.
GGGAAAGTCCCCGGAGGGTGAAGATTCCGACAGTCCGTGCCCGGTCGCCTGGCCCTCGTGAAGGCAGACATCCTGGGGGGACGGGCCCGGGAAAGGTGACGTGTATAGGCTGTTCTGCCTTTTGCAGCGTTTCGAACCTACACGGTCCTCTGCTGACTGCGATGAGCCAGGGTGCAAGCGTTCAGTGCCTGTGCTTCTGGCCTTCGGGAATGACGCGACGCACCAGTCCGTAGAGGGAATCAGCACCCACGAGGGGGGCTAGAGAGAAACACATGCCTTGTCCACAGCCGCGACCCACCGAGTTCCATCTCCCGCTGCGGGCCGACTCGTTCTCCATCGAGGAGTACCGCAACGTCCACTGCCGCATGTACAGCGGCTGCATCGACGTGGCGGTCCGCCAGGACTGGGAGAGCTTCACCTGCGCGAAGTGCCCGCTGTTCCAGGCGGACAAAGCGCCGGGGGCCAGTTCGTATGCCTTTACCCAGCCCGCCGATTACGGGCGGCCGTAGTCCCGTTGTCCGTTTGTGATTGAGGCGACCGGGCGTCCGACCGGGCCCGTGCTTCCCCGCTGGGGGAGCGAGCGGACCGGGAGGGCGCCCGTCGTCGGACGCAGGATGGCTCCCAGAAACGCTGCTTCCTTGAACGGCAGGGCTCACCTTCCGGGGCGAGGGGGGCGTGGATGCAGGAGCAACGCGTCACGACGTGGTTGGAGTTGCAGGACCTGTTGTTCGGGGGTTCGTGGAACGAGCCGCTTGGCCGCTTTCGAACAAGCTTCGTCTTCCGCGGCATTCCGGACGCCCGGCAGGATTTGTCCGCGACGCTGAACCGCCAGGGTGCGTTCGTGCGGCACGAGCGGGACCTGCTCAGGGCCTTCCGCAAGTACGCGCGGGGCGTGCCGGGCACGGCGCAGCTCACGTCGGTGTGGGACTGGTTGGCGCTGGCGCAGCACCACGGGATGCCGACGCGACTGCTGGACTGGACGTTCAGCCCCTACGTGGCGCTGCACTTCATGACGGAGCGTCAGGACTTCCTGGGTGAGGACGGCGCCATCTGGTGCGTGGACTACCACCAGACGAACCAGCAGTTGCCCCAGCCGTTGAAGGCGCAGTTGCGGCTGGAGGGCGCGGACGTGTTCACGGCGGAGATGCTGGCGGAGGTGGCGGCGGATCTGCCCACGTTCGACGGGATGGCGAAGCACCCGTTCGTGTTGTTCTTCGAGCCGCCGTCGCTGGATGCGCGCATCGTGAACCAGTTCGCGCTGTTCTCGGTGATGAACGGGCCGGACCTGAGCCTGAATGACTTCCTGGGGGATCAGCACCAGGGGGTGCGGCGGCTCATCGTGCCGGCGTCGCTCAAGTGGGAGGTCCGGGACAAGCTGGACCAGGCGAACATCACCGAGCGCGTGCTCTTCCCCGGTCTGGACGGCCTGAGCCGCTGGCTGCGCCGCTACTACGCCCCCCGGCCCCGGTGAGCCTCAGGGAACCGGAGCGGGGGCCGGGGATTCGTTCACCGGTGCGGGAGGCGGCAGCGGCGGAGGGAGTGGGTCCGACGGAGGAACCGAAGGCACGGGTTCCTCGAGCCGAGGCGCCGAGAAAGAGGAGTCCCCCGCGGGCGGAGGGGCCTTGGCGACCACGTCTCCCTGCGGGGTGACCGCATAGGCGTCCCAGGCATCGAGGACCCGGATGCGCGGCCCACCACACCGTCTGAAATCCTGGTGCACGACGACGTAATACAAGCCCGTCGTCGGACCCGTGAATACAGCGACCATCAGGCCCTGCTCGGGACTGGCGCAGCCTTCGAACAGCGTGGGGTCGGTGTTCGTGCGAACCAGCTCACGCACCGCACCCGCCGCGGCCACCGCCGCCCCGGCTTCCATCGGTTGTCCCACGAGCATGGCGGAGTTCGCATCCGGCCATTCAATCGGCGTCTTCCACGCCTTCGACGGCGCGACACATCCAGCGAGCATCGCGACGAGTGCTGCCGCCAGTCCCCTGCTCATCGTCATCGCTCCTATTCACGCAGCAGTCGCAGCGGCCCATTCGTGCACCGGGGCGCCGCGCCGAATTGACTCAAGGTGGGCGCACAGGTTCCCAGGAGGATCCACCTGCGTCGGCTTCCGCTCCATTGTTCGACCTCGCCCGTGGGGAAATAGCGCAGGTAGACGCGCGTCCCGTCCGCGAGCTCCGCAACCAACGCGGAAGCCATTTCGACGGCCAGCCCTTTGAACAGGGCCGGCGCGGGATTGCCGGGGACAAGGCGGACCACCGCCATGGCCGTCATCGGATCGACTGCGTCGGTCGGCCAGGCCAGGAGGTCGAGGGAGGAAGGCGGGCTTCCACAAGGGTGGTTGTGGATGAACCCCACCACCCAGACTCGAGAAGCCGGATGGTCATGGTCTTCGACATGGAGCGGTGCGGAGCAACGATCATGACTCCCCAACACGGGTTCGGACACCCGCCAGGACAGCGACTCCCGTCCTCCAGCGACGTAGACCGTGGCGCAATACTCCGTGGACAACCCCTTGATGGGCCGCTGTGTGGACCGGTCGCATGTCCTGGCTCCGGGGCGCTGGAGGAGGACCTCCGCGACGTCCCGAAGCAGATCGATGGGAATGGACCTGTCTTCCGCCGGCATCTCGACCGCGGGAATCTCCGCCCAGGGACCACGAACGGTCTTCGCGGCCGCGACAGAGGTCGGAGCCGGAGTCGTCGCGGCACACCCTACGAACAGAGACAGCAGCACTGGAGGCAACGCGAATCGCACGGTGCATCCTCCCACGTCCCAGGAGGATGCACCCACCGCTTCACGCCCTTCCGACAGCTCACGCGGGCACGGGCTCCCCGCCCAGCGGCCCCTCGCGGTCCCGGTCCCGCCGCGCCGCGCGCTCCCTGGCCTCTCGCGCCCAGCGCTCCTCATCCCTGCGCGCGCCCTTGTGCGCCAGCGCGCCTCCCATCATGACCGCGGCCATCACCACCAGCATCACCAGGATGCCCACCACCATCGAGCCGACGATGATCATGCGACCTGACCTCACCTGAAGGGGCCGCGCCTCCAGGGCACCAGCCACGTTCACCTTCAACAGTGCGTCGTGCCCCACCCTCCCGCAGGAGACATGCCCGGCGGGACCTCGCCTCCCTGTCTGGATTCACCGCGCCCCTGCGACCCCGGTGTCCCCCAGTGGAAATAGACAGACACGACCCCCACCTTCAACCCAGACATTCCTGGACGCCCGACAAGGAGGTGCGCGAATGCCAGACACCGGCTTCGGACGACGCAGCGACCCGAAGGACGCTCCCCCCTGCTCCTGGAAGCGCCAACCCTCGCTGACCCCGCACA
>NZ_RAWD01000543.1:0-3364 GCF_003612065.1 Corallococcus sp. CA047B | reverse complement strand
GGCCATCGGGCTGGGGGAGCTGCGCGCTCCCGATGGGACGCACTACGAATTGCAGCTCAAGGGGGCGGGCCGGACGCCGTACTCGCGCCGGGCGGATGGGCGCGCGGTGCTGCGCTCCTCCATCCGCGAGTTCCTGTGCAGCGAGGCCATGCACCACCTGGGCGTGCCCACCACCCGCGCGCTGTCGCTCGTCGCCACGGGGGACGCGGTCGTCCGGGACATGTTCTATGACGGGCACCCCCAGGAGGAGCCCGGCGCCATCGTCTGCCGCGTCGCCCCCAGCTTCCTGCGCTTCGGCAACTTCGAGCTGTGCACGAGCCGAGGGGACGTGGCGCTGCTCAAGCAACTGGCGGACTACACGCTGACGCAGTTCTTTCCGGAGCTGGGCGCGCCGTCCAGGGACACCTACGCCGCCTTCTTCCAGGAGGTGGCGCGCCGCACCGCGAAGCTCATCGCGCACTGGCAGGCGGTGGGCTTCGTGCACGGCGTGATGAACACCGACAACATGTCCATCCTCGGGCTCACCATCGACTACGGCCCCTATGGCTGGGTGGATGACTTCAACCCTGACTGGACGCCCAACACCACCGACGCCGAAAACGGCCGCTATCGCTTCGGCAACCAGCCCGCCATCGGGATGTGGAACATCGAGCGGCTGGGCGTCGCGCTGATGCCGCTCTTCGACGGTGACGAGGGCCTGCTCCAGGCGGGGCTGCTCGAATACCAGCGCGCGCTGAACGCGCAGATGCTGGCGCGGTACGCGGCGAAGCTGGGCCTTTCCACCTTGGAGGATGACGCGGACGTTGAACGGGTGAACGCGTGTCTGGCGTGGCTGGCCGAGGAGGAGACGGACCTGACCCTCTTCTTCCGGGGCCTGTCCCGCGTGGTGTTTTCTCCCACGGCGCCCACCGTGTTCCCGGACGTGCTGCGCGAGGCCTTCTACAAACCCGTGTCGGAGCCCCACCTGGCCCGGGGCCTCCAATGGCTCACGGCGTGGTGGCAGCGCACGCGGCGTGAGGGCGCGGACCCCGTGGAGCTGGCGCGCCGGATGGACGCGGTGAACCCGAAGTACGTGCTGCGCAACTACCTGGCGCAGGAAGCCATCGACGCGGCGCACGCGGGCGACGACTCGAAGGTGCACCTGCTGCTGGACGTGATGCGACACCCCTTCGACGAACAACCGGGCCGCGAATCCTACGCGGCCCGGCGGCCTGACTGGGCGCGTTCGAAGCCCGGCTGCTCCGCGCTCTCGTGCAGCTCCTGACGCTCCCCGGTGACTAGGGGGTGATGCGGAAGGACCGCAGCTGCGCGGGATACATGGACAGGGTCAGCCCGCCGTTGACCGTCGGCACCGTCGCGCCCGTCACCGCGTCCCTCACGGTGCCCGCGACGGGCAGGGTGATGACGACATCGTCCACCTGCCGCACGCCCGTGTTCACGACCGCGAGCCAGGTGCCCTGCGAAGCCGCGTTGATGGCGCGCACCACCACGGCGGGGTTGGACGCGGCGTTCGGCACGAGCTGGCCAGGCAGCGCCGGAAGCGACAGGAACGCCTGGTTGAAGGCGCGCGCGTACTCCGGGAAGCTCTGGTTGAAGCTCGCGCTCGACAGGGAGCCCAGGAAGCGCGGGTCACCATTCGCCACGGCCCGAGCCTCGCCGAGCTTCGAGTATGGCCCGGCGTGCTCCACGTCGGTGACGAAGTAGCCGAGCAGCGGGGTGGCGCCCTCCGTCATCGTGTCCTCGTTGAGCGCGAAGTGCCGCACCATCGCCAGGCCCGCGCCGCTCCGAAAGGCATTGAGCGCATCCGGCCGGCCCACGGTGTAGGCGTGGTTGAAGGTGTACGTGAGCGCGCCCTTGCTGTCGGACGTGTAGTGCTGGGGATCGCTCCAGGGGTCGGCGTGCTGCCATTCCCAGCCGCCCCAGGTGCTGAGCGGCGAGAGGAGGGCGTTGAGCTGGCGGTTCTCGCTCAGGGCCTGGTCCAGGGCCATCACGCTCCTGCCCAGGGAGAGCCAGGGCGCGGGGTTCTCCGCGACCATGGCGCCGCCGGTGGAGGGGTGGGAGCGGCCGGCCTCGGTGGCGTCGGAGGTGTAGAGCGTCACGGCGTCGCTGCCCACGCCCTGGGAGCGCAGATAATCCGTCACGCTGTCGATGAAGGCACGGCGCTTGATCAGCCACCATTCGTAGTAGCGCTGGAGCAGCGCGCTGTCCGCCTGGAGCTGCGGCCGGGTGATGGTGACGCCGCCGTTCGCCTCGGAGGCGAAGCGCGCGAGCGTCGCGTCCGCGAAGCCGATGGGCAGCGCGCTGGAGCGGGGCCGCAGCCACACGCCGACGAACTTCTTCTTCGCCGTGTGCTGGATGACCGTGAGGTCCAGCATCTTCTTGAAGTCCGTCAGCGTGTCCGGGTCGGTGAGGTCGGCGCGGGCGTCCTCGGTCCAGCTGATATGGGTATAGGCGTCGTCGGTGCGCGTGAGGGGCTTCGCGCGCCGCTGGTAGCCTAGGCTGTTGCCGCCACGGCTGCCGGAGTACTCGTAGTAGGGCAGGACCTCCAGGTCGTACCGGCCCAGCATGGTGAGCGTGTCGGCCCAGAGGGACGGGTAGCGGCTCTGATACACCCAGGTGTTGCCACCATAGGGGCCCGAGTCCCAGCCCTGGTTGTGGCCGAACTCCAGCAGGTCATTGGAGAAGGTGTTCATCCCCAGGAACTTCAGCAGCCGGGCCTTGTACTCGTACCAGTCCACCCGGTTCGTCACGCCGAGGAACGGGCCCGGGTCCTGGTTGATGACCCCGTCGGACATCTCCTCGCGGACGAAGAGGTGGCGCTTGGGCAGGCCCGTGGGGGGCAGGGTGACGGGGGCGTAGTAGGCCGGCGCGGCCGGGGCTTCGTAGAGGCGGATCCTCGCGACGGCGGCGCCCCGGGACAGGGGCGCGTCCTCCGGGCGGAAGTGCGCGACGGTGACCCAGAAGCCCTGGGAGGGCGTCAGGTCGCGCGGATGTTCGGTGCCCCGGGGGCGCTGGATGCCGGGGTAGCGGTCGTGCAAGTGAAACAGCGTCTGCCACGTCTGGAATTCACCCGTCTGCGGCAGCTCCAGCGATTCGGGGTTGGGATTGACGTAGGGCGGCTGGAGCGCGTCACCCACGGTGTTGCCCGTGTGGAAGGCGCGTGTGTACTCCGCGCCGTTGTTGGAGATGATGACGGTGCGCGGCACGTCGTCCGGGTACTCGACGGAGAGCACGTAGTCCTACAGCTGCAGTTTGAACCGCGCTCGGCGTGCCCGGTAGTGGCACTGCATGGCGACGGCTTGGTGGTGGCGTCGCCAGCGACTCCAGGCCAAGACGTGCGCGAGTGGAGCCACGGTCCGACGCA
>NZ_RAWD01000542.1:0-3387 GCF_003612065.1 Corallococcus sp. CA047B | reverse complement strand
GGCTGAGCCCATCACCGCCCCCGCCCCCGCCCACCATGCTGTAGGCCACGGTCAGGGGGCTGGTGGAGGAGTTCACCTGCTTCAGGTAGGAGGTGACGGCCTGGATGCAGACCTGCAACCGGACCGTGAAGTGCTGGGTCGTCCGCTGGCCGCTCGCGTCCTGGACCTCCAGCGTGATGTCCGTGTCCATGACGCCCGAATCGGCCGGGGCCGTCCAGGTGACGTCGCTGCGCGATGCGCTGGTGACCGGAGCGCCCAGGGTGCCTTGGCTCGCGCTCCACGTGAACGTCAGCGATTCCCCCTCCGGATCGGACGCGGTGGCGAACAGGTGCATCGTGTCTCCCGGCCGGACCTGCGCGGCGGACTGGAAGACCTGCCCGATCACCGGCGGCAGGGTCGGCAACTGGAGCAGCACCACGTTGAGTCCCATCGTGCCCGTCGTGCTGCCTCCGCGGCCATCCACCACCGCCACGGTCAGCCTGCACAGCCCGCCCACCGGAGCAGGCGAGGGGGCCGCCCAGGTGGACCGGGCCGTGGCGGTGTTGCTGAAGGCGCCGCCGCAGTCATCGCTCCAGGCGTAGGCGAGCGCGTCACCGTCCGCGTCCACCGCGCCCACGTCCAGCGTCACGGTGCCGCCGGGCCCCACCTGTCCGAACGGGGTGCCCGTCATCTGTGCCACCACGGGCCAGGTGTTGAACGAGACCGCGACGTTCGCGGCACCCACCGCCTCCAGCACCACGACGTTCAGGGTCACACCCGCCTGTCCGCCCCTGCCGTCGCTGACGACGACATTCAGCGCGTAGGTGCCCGGGGTCGCGGGAGCGGTCCAGGTGGGGCTCGCCACGAGCGCGTCGCCGAAGGCTCCACCGGTCGCCGTCCAGCTGTAGCCGAGGACATCCGCGTCCGCGTCCGTGGCGGTGAGGCTGAGCGCCACCGCCTGGTTCGAGCGCACCTGATAGGCGGACGCGGCGACGCCGGAGAGCCGGGGCGCGCTGTTCTGGAACGCGGTGGGCGGCGTGCGCTGCTGGAGCTGCAGCAGCACCGCGGCCGTCTGCGCCGCTTCGATGGTGACCCCCGTCACCTGACCCTCGTAGATGACGGTGTTGCTCGCGTCGAAGGCCTGGGCGTTGAAGGTCCGGTCCGTCCCCACGGGGATGTTTCCAATCCCCCCGGTCCACCGGGTGCCGGTTTCCTCCAACGACGCGGTGAGCAGGGACATGCCCGGCCCGTGGATCGTCAGCTCCACGCGGGCCACGTCGGAGGCCTCCAGCTTCTGTCCCTGGAGGCTCACCTGGGCATTGCCCGTGGCATCCTCCTGCGCGCAGCCAACCAGCGCGGCGCAGAAGGACACCATCGCGCACAGCATCCACATCCGTCTCTTCCGGTGCATGAGGCTCTCAGTCTCTTGGGGGTGAACACAGTCCTGGGCCCGCGGCGACAGGGCGACCGAGTCCAGTGTTTGTGTCGACGCGAGACTGTACTGACAAGGAATGAAAGATCAACGCCGGACAGGAGAGACACCGTGGAGTCTGGGTTGACTCCGGGTCTGTCTTGTTTCAGTGATACAGGCCCGGGCGCGAGCGCCTATTGAGCGGAGGCGAGCAGGTTGAGCATGGAGCCCATGAAGAGGTAGCCGGAGCCTCCGTGCAGTGGCGGCGGGGCGTTGTTCCGCATCCACGCGACGAGCTGCTCCGGAGTACCGCCAGGGTTGGCCGTGCGCGCCTGCTGGTAGAGACCCATGAGGAGGTTGAAGCCCGTCACCTCGACGGTGGAGTTCGTCCCGGGAGGCACCACCAGATCCAGGACGCGGCCGACCTCCTCCGGGCTCAGCTCCAGCCCCTGGGCAAGGAGCGCCAGGCGGGTGGTGTCCGTGAAGCGCGGGATGATTTCGTTCATCCGCTGATAGTCGATCCCCAGGCTGGCCAGCTCTCGCACCTGGGTGCCGTAGTTGAACCCGAGGTTGACTCGCATCTGCGCGTCGGGGATTCCCAGTTGGGTCGCGCGCTCGATGCTTGCCTTGGCCGCCTCCTCACGGTGGATGCCCTTCTCCCAGGCCTTGCCGAGTTCCGTGAGGACGAAGGTGGTGGCGGCCACGCCGATTCCCAAGGGACCGCCGACGAGCCCGAACACGGAGGCCGTGGAGACGATGCCGCCGACAGCCTGCGCCCCGACCTGGAGGTAGGTGCCATTGTTCCTGTCCGCCTGACTGAGGAGGTTCAGCACCCGGAGCCCCGAGGTCGCCGCGCCCAGGATGGTGCCGAGCTTGCCCAACAGCATCGGTGCCCCGCCAAGTTCCGACTGGAAGCCAATCCGCGTGACAACGCTCCCCACCCCCTTGAGCGCCATGCTGACGGCCGACGCCGTCATGCCGGCGTTCCCCAACGGTTGGATGAGCAGGTTGAGGGCGGCCGGATCCTGGAGGAGCTCCGGACTCTGGATCATCGCCATGGACAGCGCCGCGGAGACCAGCGCGGTGGCTCCCGGTGTGCCGAGCTTGCCCGCCTCCGCCGCCAGGTTCTTGAGGGCCCCCACGTTTCCGGAGGCCACACTCGCCAGGGCGCCCAGCATCACCTTGGGGTCGGCTCCGAGGATGCGCTCCTGGACGCCCTCGGGCATCTGCTGGATGAGCGCCGTCACCCCCGCGATGGCGTTGTCGGAGGACTGGCCGGAGGCCAGGGCGCTCGTCAGGGTGGCGTTGATGGCGGGGCCGTAGACGTCCTGCTCCAGATACTGACCCGCGGGGTCACCGAGCTGTTGCAGCAGCTGGTTCTCGGACGCGTTCAGGTAGGCCACCGCCGTCGCCGCGCGCGGCGAGTCGGCCACCAGCATCAGGGCCTGCTGCACGGGCACGGCATGCAGCCCGAGCATGTACGGCGAGATGCCCTGGACGTCCTTGAGATAGGCCTCGATGTTGGCGCCTTCGGCCTCCAGGTGGTCGGCCAGTTCACCCACGGCGGCATCCCGGGCCGTGTAGGCCGCCGCGTGCTCGGTGCGGAAGGACTGGATGAAGGCATTGCGCTCCTCGGGTGTCAGGAGGGGGCCGATGATGGCCAGCTCCTCCGCGAGCTTCTGCTCCACGGCATCCAGGCGGGCCTCGGCCGCCTGGGCATTCTTCACGCGCGTCTCCAGCACGGCGTACGCCCCGGCCCCCGTGAGAGTGCGGGCCTCGGAGGCTTGCTGCACGCCGCCCGCCGTTCCATCGAGGAACATCGGCTTCATCGTGTTGCCGGAGCCACCCGCGCGCACGGGCGCTTGCTGGAGCCCCGTGGCCGGCGTGCCCCCGTTCTGCGAGGACCACTGGCGCAGCGCGGCCTCGCGACGGTGGGGGGGCTCGAAGAGGCTCTGCTGCCGCGTGGGCGTGCGCAACGGCTGCGGGGGGGCGGGCGG
>NZ_RAWD01000541.1:0-3440 GCF_003612065.1 Corallococcus sp. CA047B | reverse complement strand
GAGCGGACACGCGGGCGGGGCGTGGGGGGCGTCCCGGCGGTGCAGGTCCAGGACAGCGCGGGAGATGTCCGCCAGCTCGCGGCGCACCTCGCGGCGGGCGCCCTTCACGCGCTGGATGCGCATGTCGTCGTAGCTGGTCGTCTGGTGGCGCATCCAGGCGATGACGGCGGCCTCCGCGCGGCGCTCGATGGGGATGCGCTCCGTGCGGGCCACGGTGCCGCTGCCCACGGGGGTGGCGTGCCCGGCGACGAGGACGGCCATGCGCTTGGCGTGGGGGAGCCACGCGGGGCTGAAGGCGAGGAAGCGCAGCACGGCGTTGGCGAAGTCGACCTCGTAGACCTCCTGCTCGCGCGCGCGGCGGTCGCGGCCCTGGGCCAGCTTCTTCGCGTATTCAGGGGTGGCGCGCTCCGCGTCGAGCACGGCGCGGGCGTGGACGATGTGGGCCTCCGGCGCCCAGACGCCCCGGGAGAAGAGCTTGCGGCCCACCTTCTCCACGACGGTCCAGGTGGGGCCGGCGGCCTTCACGCGGCGGGTGAGGCCGGCGTCGCCGGGGGGAAGGAGGGCCCAGCCCTCGGGGACGGAGAGGAGGCGGCCGTCCTGGGCACGCACGCGGCGGGGGTCGGCCGTGGGGCCTACCGTCAAGGAATCAGGCATGGGTGGCTTTCGGGGGCCGGCTGCATAGCACGACCCTTCACACCCTGGTAAATGCCCCCGGGTGCGCGCCGGAGTGACGGGGCGCGTGCGCGGAGGCCTCACTCTTCGTGGGAAGCGCTGGCATGTCCCTTCTCAGGCTCACGTTCCTCGGCACCTCCGCCGCGCAGCCCACGCTGCATCGCGGGCTGTCCGGCCTCGCGGTGAAGGCGGACGCGGACCTGCTCCTGTTCGACTGCGGCGAGGGCAGCCAGCGGCAGATGGTCCGCTTCGGCACGGGCTTCACCGTGGACGCGGCCTTCTTCACGCACTTCCACGCCGACCACTACCTGGGGATCATCGGCTTCCTGCGCACGCTGGGGATGATGGGCCGCACCTCGCCCATGCACCTGTACGGGCCCGCGCCGGCGCGGCGGCTCCTGCACCAGGCCGTGCACCTGGGGCTGGAGTCCACGGCCTTCCCGGTGGAGATCCACGAACTGAAGGACGGGGACGTGGTGCGCCGGGGCGGCTACGCGGTGCACGCGGTGGGCGTGGACCACCGCATCCACGCGCTGGGCTACGTGCTGGCGGAGGACGACCGGCCGGGGAAGTTCCACCTGGAGAAGGCGCGCGAGCTGGGCGTGCCGGAGGGGCCGGCCTTCGGGAAGCTGCAGAAGGGCGAAGCGGTGACGTTGCCGGACGGGCGCGTGGTGAAGCCGGAGGACGTGCTGGGCGAGGCGCGCGCCGGACGGCGGCTGGTGATTTCCGGGGACACGCGGCCGTGCCCCGCGCTGGTGCAGGCGTCGAAGGACGCGGACCTGCTGGTGCACGAGTCCACCTTCTCCGACGACGAGCAGGAGCGCGCGCAGGAGACGCGCCACTCCACGGCGCGGGAGGCGGGGCAGGTGGCGCAGTCCGCGGGCGCGAAGCGGCTCATCCTCACCCACCTGTCCAGCCGCCACGACACCGACCCCGGCAAGCTGCTCGCGCAGGCGCGCGAGGCATTCAAGGGGCCCGTGGAGGTGGCCTTCGACGGGCTCACCGTGGAGCTGCCGCTGCGCGACTGAGGCACCGTCGCGCGAGCGGGGCTCCCACCCGGCGAGGGACTACTCGATCTTCTTCGCCTCGGCCTGCAGGGCGGCGGCGGCGTCCGGATCCACCTTCTGCAGCAGCTCCCACTCCAGCTGCGTGTCGCGCGTCATCTGGGAGTTGTTGGGGCCGGTGACGGTCTCGCTCGGCGTCGTGGGGCGGCCGTCGGTGTTGTCGGCGGCGCGGGACTCGGTGCGCTCCTGGCGCCGGTACTCGATGGCGCTCTGGCCGGGGCCGCGCTCATAGCCGCGCACCAGGTAGCGCGCGAAGGAGGTCCCCAGCGAGGAGGCGGCGCTCGTCTGGAGCCACTCCGTCTGCGCCTCGAAGCCCTCCTTGCCCTTCATCACGGAGAAGCCCTTGTCCTTCACGAGGGCGAGCGCCTCCGGCCACACCTCCGCGATGGGCTTGCGGTAGACGTGCCCCTGGGCCTTGTCCTCCAGGTACGCCTGCTGACGGCGCGCGGCGCAACCGGTGAAAGCCAGGGCGAGGGCGGACACCACGAGCAGCGCGGCGGAACGGGTCGACGACTTCAAGGGGTTCATGCTCCGGACTCCAGGGAATGAAGACGGCTCCGGAACATCGCTCGGTGCGGGCCCTCCGCCAAGTGGCTGCCGGTGTGGGATGAAATGCCATCCAGGCGGCAACCATCGTTTGGCCCACCGCGGCCCTTTCGGAGCGCGTTGGCGCCATGCGTCCGGCGTCGCACATCCGCCCCAGGCCATCCGCCCGCCGGACGGACGGTGGGCCATGCTCGCGGCCCGCCATGATTCCCATCAGCGACGACAACCCGACCCTGCGCACCCCGGTGATGACCTACCTGCTCCTGGGGACCCTGGGGCTCGTCTGGGTGTTCTTCCAGGGCGCGGGCTTCAACGTCGGGGCGCTGGCCAGCAGCATCTGCGACCTGGGCCTGGTGCCGGGGGAGCTCACCGGCCAGGCGCCGCTGGGACAAGCGGTGCCGCTGGGCGACGGGTACGCCTGCGTGGTGGACGCGGACGCCATCAACCGCGTGACGCCGCTCACCTCCATGTTCCTGCACGGAAGCTGGGGGCACCTGCTGGGCAACGTGCTGTTCTTCTGGGTCTTCGGCAACAACATTGAAGACAGCATGGGGCGCTTTCGCTTCCTGGTGTTCTACCTCCTGTGCGGGCTGGTGGCGGCCGCGGCGCACGTGGCGGTGGACCCCACGTCGCCGGTGCCCACGGTGGGCGCGTCGGGGGCCATCGCGGGCGTGCTGGGCGCGTACCTGGTGCTCTACCCACGCGTGCGCGTGAACATGCTGTTCATCCTCTTCATCTTCATCCGCGTCATCCCCATCCCGGCCTGGGGCGTGCTGCTGTGGTGGTTCGTGCTCCAGCTCATCACCGGCCTGCCGCAGCTCATGACGCTGCGGCCGGAGGTGTCCGGCGGCGTGGCGGTGTGGGCGCACATCGGCGGCTTCGTGGCGGGCATGCTGCTCATCAAGCTGTTCGCGAACCCGCGCTACACGTCGCAGCGCACGCTGTGGCGGCACCGGATGCACCCCAACCACCCGTGAGCATGCGGGCGGGGAGGCGGGCGCCCGGTGGTGGGGGTGCGGACGCGAGGCCCCGACCCGACATTCGGGGGTGATGTTCTTCGCGTCGCGAGGAGGCGGGCATGGGGGCGGACAACCAGTCGCAGGGGCTCTGCGTGCCAGCGGCCAGTGGGAGCGGGCGCAAGCGGGTGCTCATCCTGGG
>NZ_RAWD01000540.1:0-3474 GCF_003612065.1 Corallococcus sp. CA047B | reverse complement strand
GCAGGGGGATGGGGATGGGGGTGCGTCATGGTGAAGCCTCCTTTCCCCGGGCCAACGCGGCATCCGGCGCGCTCTTACACATGCTTGAGACCATGAGCCGGCCACGGAAGGGCCCCCGGGGTTTTTCGCCGGCCCGAGCCCTGCCCAGCGGGGGATTTTTTCGATAGGACGGGGGCTCGCGGTGGCCCCGAACGCCTGGATTTCCAGGGGCTTGCGGGAGAACCCTCCACCGCGTGCAGCGGGAAACGACCCGATTCATTCCCTCGCTCCGTATGGACAGGGAGCCAAGACGGGGCCCGCACGGAGAGGGCAACGAATGCGACGCACCTGGGGGACATGGGGGTTGGCGCTCGCCTTGATGGGCAGCGGCTGCGACGTCATCGACCTCTCCGAAATCACCCAGCGCGACGCACGGACGCGGGTCCGTCCCGAGCCCGTCGGCGAGCACTGTCCCTTTGGCGGACAAGCGGTCCTGAGCGGCCTGGACCAGGACCGCGACGGGGTGCTCGACGACGAAGAGGTCACCGCCACCGACTACGTCTGTGACGACGCTCCCGCCCAGGTCCGCACCCGCACGCGGTCCGAAGCCCACGGCGTGAACTGCGCCCTGGGTGGACAGGCGGTGCAGTCCGGCCTGGACCTGGACACCAACGGGCAGCTCGACGACGCGGAGGTCACCGCCACCGACTACGTCTGCGCCACCACCGTCGCCAACGTGCTGGTGCGCGTGCGCCCCGTGGCCCCTGGCGCGCAGTGTGCCCTGGGCGGACAGGTGACCCACGCCGGCCACGACGCCAACGGCAACGGGCTGCTGGAGGACGCGGAGATCTCACGCGAGGTCTACGGCTGCGACGAACCCGCCCCCGTGCTCTCCCGCGTGCGGGAGGTGCCGAGCTCCGTCGCCCCGTGCGACCGCGGCGGTTCGGTGGTGGAGGCGGGCGCGGACCTGGACCTGGATGGGGCGCTCGACCCGGCGGAGATCGACGCCACCGCCTACGCGTGCGACGTGGCCCCCGCGCGCGTGAGGCTCGTGCAGTACCAGACCGAGCCGGGCGGGATGAACTGCCCCGCGGGCGGCACGGGCGTGAACGCCTTCGAGGATGCCACCGGCGAGGGAGGGCCCACGCCGGGCGGGTTCATCACGACAGTGCACGTGTGCCATGCCTCCCGCATCCACGATGGAGACTTCGTGGTCGCGAGCGCCGTGGACCTCGTCGCGCTCGCCGGGGTGGGACGCCTGCGGGGCACCCTGCGCATCGATGCGCCCACCCTCGCCGAGGCCATGCTCCCCACGCTGTCCATCATCGACGGCTCGCTCATCGTGCAGGGCAACTCCAGCCTGAGACGGACGGCCCTGAGCACCCTGCGCTTCATCGGAGGGAACGTGGAGCTGCGGGACAACGCCCGGCTCGACACGTTGCTCCTGGGGGACGACACCCGCGCCCCGCTGCGCGTGGGGGGCAGCCTCACCGTGGAGAACAACCCCGCGCTCCCCGACCTGCTGGGACTGGTCGCGGTGGTGCCCACCGACAGCATCACCCTGCGCGCGAACAACGCGGTGGAGGATCCCGGCTCGCTGCCCAACGTCCTCACGCTCCAGGGCTCGCTCCGCATCCAGGACAACCTCCGGATGGACCGCACGCCCTTCCTCAAGCTGGCGCACGTGCACGGGGACGTGCTCCTGGAGAACAACTCCGCGCTGCCGGGCCCCTTCGGGCTGGAGCGGCTGGAGACGGTGGACGGCGCGCTGGAGTTGAACGCGAACCCCCAGCTCGAAGAGCTCCACCCCCTGGGCAAGCTCACCACCGTGGGCACCCTGTCCATCGTGGGCAATTCCAAGCTCGCGAACACCGTGGGGTTCGTCAACCTCGTGCGAGCGGGCCGCCTCCTCATCCAGGGCAATTCCGTGATGTCGTCCGCGGGGGACATGCCCCTGCTGACCCACGTGGAGCAGGACTTCACCGTGAAATACAACGCGGGGTTGCAGCGCGTGCACCGCCTGCCCCTGCTGCGAAGCACGAGCGCGGTCTCCATCATCGGCAACGACGACCTGGTGTCGCTGGAAGGTTTCGGCGCGCTGACCCGGTTGAGCGTCCTGTCATCGCTGGGCAACCCGAAGCTGACGACCCTCGGGGACTTCGCGACGCTGCGCGAGGTGACGTTCCTCAACATCCAGGGCAACGCGCGGCTCACGGACTTCAACCTGGGAGAGCTGGCCCGCGTGACGACGGACTTCGTCGTCGTGGACAACCCGAAGCTGCCCACCTGCAAGGCCACCGCGCTCGCGACAAAGGTGTTCCAGGGCGACCCGGAGGTCCTCCACATCGACATGAACGACGACACGGCCACCTGCCCCTGAAGCCCTCCGTCAGCGGCGGGGCTTGCAGGAGCAGTCCAGGCACCCGTGCGTCGCGCACGCGCCGCAGCCGCGCTCCAGCGAACGCTTGAGCGCGAGCCGCGCCCGGTGCAGCCGCACGCCCGCGTTGTTCGCGGTGATGCCCGCCTCGCGCGCCACGTCCGGCACCGCGCGCCCTTCCAGGTCCACCTGGCGCACCAGCTCCGCGTAGGAAGGCTTGAGCGTGGGCAGCAGGTCCGCGAGGCACTCGCACACCACGCCCTTCAGCTCCACATCCTCCGGGGCGGCGTGCGCGTCACGCGCCTCCACCTCCAGCGCGCGGCCTTCCGCGGACTGCCTCCGGTGGTGATCCACGAGGGCGTTGCGCAGCAGGCGGTAGAACCACGCCACCGCGCCTTCGCCGTCGTGCAGCGCCCCACCCTTCTCCAGGGTGCGGGCGAAGGCCGTCTGGAAGAGGTCCTCCGCGACGGCCCGACTTCCCACGCGTCGCTCCAGGAACGACAGGAAGCGGCGCTGGTGGGCCAGGAGGGCCGCCACCACGTCCTCGCGGTCGGGGGGCAGCCCAGCTTCTGGCGCTTCGGCATCCATGCGCTTCGCGGGCGGACTACGGAGGGCCGTGGCCCTGGCGAACGGAGTTCAGTTCCACCGCCGTGGCGTAGATCTGCGCCCACGTGCGGAACTTGAAGCGGTTCACCGCGCCCTTCTGGTCGTTCGCGTAGTCGAACATGTCGTTGCGGAACATCTTGTCCGCCGCCTTGCGGGCCTCCGGCTTCAGCGGCGTGCCCTTGCGGTCGTAGTAACGCAGCAGGTCATAGCCGTAGTCGTGCGTCTTGGCCGCCTTGTCGAACTCCTTGTCCGGGCCGATCTTGCCGGGCACCGACGCGTAGCCGTGCGGATCCTGCATGCGCTGACCGTGCGGCGTCTGGATGGCGTAGGGCTTGTAGCCCATCACCTGCTCGAAATCCGCCGGGGGCGGGATGGCGCCGGTGAGGTAGTCGTTCATCAGCTTGCCGTGGTCGCCCGGAGGGGCGGCCGTGACGGCAGCGGTGCGCTGGGTGGCGGCGGTACCCGCCGAGAAGGAGTCCTTCACCACGTTGCGCGCGGGAGGGGTCGCGGGG
>NZ_RAWD01000053.1:0-36371 GCF_003612065.1 Corallococcus sp. CA047B | reverse complement strand
GTCCCACCCGGCGAGCCACCCCGACCCGTACCGTAGGATTCTCGCGACGTTGAAACGTGCGGTGCGGAGGCGGGCGCCGAAGCCCCATCGTCCCTGTCGTGCCGGTTCGCCATGGGTCCAGTGTACCCCTCAGTCCAGGATTCCATGGTTGTCCGCCCGGCTGACGGCCCGGTTGCGTCTGAAACCGCGCGTTCTCGTCAGATCCTGGAATTCCGACGCAACCTCCGAAGTCCTCCCTGGATAATGCGGGCAGGACACTGACGCGACACGACAGGAGACCTCCCATGGCCGGGCGATTCAACATCGGCGCCAAAATCGACTCCGCGATGGAGCGGGTGCGTCAGGCGCAAGCGCAGGCGGAGGCCCGGGCGGCGCAGATGGCCGCGGCGGCCCAGTCCGTGAAGCAGCCGCTCACCGACGCGCCGAACGCCAAGCCGCTCAACGCCGACGAGGGTCGCTACCTGGACTCCTTCCAGGAGGAGCGCGCCAAGAAGAAGGGGCTGCCGGAGCTGGCGGCCCCGCAGCCGCCGGGTGCCACCACCCCCAGCGCGCTGCCCGCCAACGAGGCGAAGGAGGCGCAGCAGGAGAAGGGCTGGAAGACCAGCGAGCCCACCGTCGTGCAGACCAGCAAGCAGGGCTGCGCGGAGGCCACCCTCACCTTCCTGGAGCAGTCGGATGGCGAGAATGAAGCCGAGCTGAGCCCCGAGCAGGCGCGCGAGAAGGTGCGCAACCGCGCGGACACGCTCGCGGTCTCCCCCTCCGGCGTGAAGGAGATGGGCGTCGAGGTGAACCTGGACGACGGCGCGACGCCGGACGAGATGGGCGCCATCCTGGGCGGCATGGGCATCGAGGTCACCAGCGGCTCCAGCGAGTGCGACCCGAAGGCGCTGAGCGGCGCGCTCAAGAAGGGCGAGTACGCGCTGGCGCTGGTGGACTCCAACGCCCTGCTCAACACGACCCTGGAGCCGGGGCAGGAGAGCCAGGAGACGGGCCAGCTGCACTGGATCACCATCGACGCGGTGGACCCGGGCAAGACGAACAGCAAGGACGACGACCTCTACCGCGTGCGCGACCCCGCCAATGGCGCGTACTGGGTGAAGGCGTCGGACATGAAGAAGATCGTCTCCGAGGCCCAGGAGAAGCACGGCAGCGGCGGCATCATGACGGTGCAGAAGGAGAAGGGCCGCGCCTCCAAGGCGCCCGACCACCTCGCGGCGCTCGCCCGGCGCAACCTGGAGCGCACCGCCCCGCTCGGCGACGGCAACGGTGGCGCCAGCCGGCGCGCGAGCGTCGCCGAGTCCAGCTAGGGCCGTCCCTGCCCTCCGGTGTCACCGGAGGGCCTCCGCGCTATCGAGCGTCGGACTTCGTCTGGTGGCGCTACTCCGGGAGGATGTGGAGCAACCAGAACGCGGAGAGCATCACCACCGGGGCGACGACGATGACGACCCAGCTCATCACGTCCGCCGCGGTGTCCAGCGCGTCTCCGCTGAACAACGACGCCTGCGCGGGGAAAGGAACCCAGGACGCCAGCCCCAACCACCACGACGCGGCGGTGGTTGTCCCCCGAAATCCGCCCCATGGCGCCCGCCCCCTGCTCCACCGTCAAGCGAGGAGCCGGGCGCGGGTTCCTCCTCCCCGGGCCTACGAACGCATCGCGGGTTTGTGCCCCTCGAAGAGCATGTAGGCGCAGTTCACGAGCGCCAGGTGGCTGAACGCCTGGGGGAAGTTGCCCAACTGCCTGCGCTCACGGGGCAGGTACTCCTCGGCGAGCAGGCCCACGTCGTTGCACAGCCCCACCAGCTTGGCGAAGAGCTTCCGCGCGTCCTCGGTCCGCCCCATGAGCTGGTAGGTGTCCGCGAGCCAGAAGGAGCAGGCGAGGAAGGCGCCCTCCTCGCCGGAGAGCCCATCGACGCTGTCCTCCGTCCGGTAGCGCAGCACCAGCCCTTCCGGCATCAGCTCCTGCTCGATGGCCCGCACCGTTCCGGCGACGCGGGGATCCCCCGGCGGGAGGAACCCGCTCATGGGGATGGCGAGCAGGCTCGCATCCACTGCCTTGGAGCCGTAGTACTGCGTGAACGTGTTGCGCTGGGCGTCGTAGCCCTTGCTGCACACCTCGTCGAAGATGGTCTGCCGCAGCTCCACCCACGGCGCCTTGTCCTCCTTCAAGCCGAACTCGTCGATGGCGCTCAGCCAGCGATCGATGACGACCCACGCCGACACCTTGGAGGCGGTGAACGAGTGCTCCGGCCCCCGCATCTCCCAGATGCCATGGTCTGGCTCCATCCAGACCTCGGACACCCGCGTCGCGAGCGTCTTGAGTGCCTTCTCGCCGCGCGCGGGCAGCCGGCCCAGCAGCTTCGCGTGGATGTAGAGGGCCGCGGCGAACTCGCCGAGGACGTCGAGCTGGAACTGCGAATAGGCACCGTTCCCGATCCGCACGGGGCGTGCCCCTTCGTATCCTCCCAGCCAGTCCAGTGAGACCTCGGTGAGGCGCCGCTCGCCCCGGATGCCATACATGATCTGCAACTGGCCCGGAGCGCCTCCGATGGCGTTCTCCAACCAGTCGGCGAACGCACTCGCCTCGTCCATGAGGTCGGCGCGCATGAGCGCGTTCAACGTCAGGACCGAGTCGCGAATCCAGCAGAACCGGTAGTCCCAGTTGCGATCCCCTCCCGGTGTCTCTGGGAGCCCGAAGGTGGGCGCGGCGACGAGCGCCCCCGACGGACGGAAGCTGCACGCCTTGAGGGTGAGCAGCGAGCGCACGACCACGTCCTGGTACTCGGCGGGCAATTGGATCCGCGAGGCCCAGTCCTCCCAGAAGTCCTGCGCCTCACGCAGGGCGACCTCCGGATCAAGCGGCGCGGGGATCTCCGCGTAGGGCCGGGCCCAGGAGAGCACGAAGGGAATCCGCTGGCCTGCCTGGACCGTGAACTCGGATTCGAACGGAGGAGGCGCCTCGCCAGCGCCGCCTCGCAGGTAGAGCGCATCCGGGCCGGCGACGGCGGCGGAGGATCCATCCCGCCGGCTCACCAGCGGAACGGTGAAGCCGTTGGCGAACCGGGGGCGCAGCTCGGAGCGCATCGTCACCGTGCCCCGGACTCCCTCCACCCACCGCACCACGTGGGGACCCTCCTTCCGGATGGGCATGAAGTCCACGACACGGACCGTGCCCGATTCGGTCACGAACTCCGTCTCCAGGATGAGGCTCTTGCCACGGTAGCGGCGTCGCACCTCGCGCACGGGCGTCTTCGGAGCCAGCTTCCACCGCCCGTTTTCAGGGGTTCCGAGCAGCGACGTGAAGCACGCATCCGAGTCGAAATCCGGGAGGCAGAGAAAGTCGATGGACCCGTCCCGGGCCACGAGCGCGGCCGTGTGCAGGTCGCCTAGGAGCGCGTGGTCCTCGATGAGCAGACCGGGTTCCGCCTGGGTCTCGCTTCCCCACCCGGTCCTGGGCGCTTGCTTTGTCTGAAAGGTCTCTGTCGAAGTCGAAGCCATTCATTCCTCCGGGCTGATGGGGTGTTTCCCTGGGAAAGGTAGGCCCCCACACGGAGGGTGCAATGCGCGACGAGGGCCCGCAGTCGCGAAGCCCCTGCACGCGGGCGGTGGAGCGCTGACGACGGAGGCCGGGCTCCACCTGTCGCCTGGCGCCCGCCTGAGACCTCCCTCCCCCCCGACTCCACGCACGGGGGAAGGGCCTGCCTTCCGCTAGAACGTCTCGCCTACCACCAGCGTGACGGGGCCGAGGCTCTGCACGATGTAGCGGTTGCGTGTGCCCACCTGGATGACGCTCTTCAGCCGCGTCCGAGGCCTGGGGCGAAGCGCGCTCGCCCAGGATGAACGCCGCGTAGCGCGTGTAGGCCTTGTGAAGCGTGCCGCCGCCCGGGCCCGCAGGCGCGAGCGGGCAGAACCCATCCATCGTGAATCCAGCGTCATGTCCGTTCCAATCGAGAAGAGTGACCCTCACGTCAAAGGCGATGACTCAGGTCCCGTCGATGAGCCGGTTCGCCAGGTCCGGGCTGAACTGTCCGGCGGGCGTGCCCGGGGCGATGCCGCAGTTGCCATCCGAGTCTCCCGGCACCTTCACCCAGAGCAGCATCTCCGCGCCGCCGCCCGTCTGCGAGGGCGTGCCCAGCTTGCGGCCCGCCGGGTTGCACCACTCCCCGTTGGAGCCATTGCCGTTGCGGCTGGTGTCCACGACGAACTGCCGGGTGTAGCCATAGCGGCTGGAGAGCGCGGCGTTGACCGCGTTGCCATACGTGGCGGACTCACCGGCGGCGTAGAAGTTGGAGACGTTGAGGGAGAAGCCGCGCACGTTGCGCGCGCCCGCGGACTCCAGCCGCTGCGCCATCGTGTCGGCGCCAATCCACCGCGCGTTGCCGCCGTCCAGGTACGCCCAGGTGTTGGGCGCGCGGTCGCGGAACTGCTCGGAGGCGTAGCGCAGCAGGCCCAGCCGCGTCTGGCGTTCGGCATCGTTGGGGAGGCAGTCGAGCTGCGCGACGGCGTCCGGCTCGATGATGACGACCGCGGGCCGGCTGCCGAGCCCCGCCGCGAAGGCGGAGATCCACGAGCGGTACGCGTCCGCGCTGCCCGCCCCGCCGCCGGAGTGGCTGCCGCAGTCGCGGCCCGGGATGTTGTAGGCCACCAGCACCGGCAGCTTGTCCGCCGCGTCCGCCGCGCCGACGAAGCTGGACACCGCCTGGGTGATGTCGCCGCTCCAGTTGCCGAACCAGCGCGCCATCGGCTTGCTGGCGATGGAGGCATTGATGCGCGACGCGCGGCCGTCACCACCGTTGGCGCGCACCCAGACCGCCGGGTTGGAGTCGGGGTCCACGTAGAAGCCGCTCGTCATCGCCACCGGACCGGAGCCGGGGGAGCCGCTCTCCGTGGTGAGCGACACGTCATCCAGCCGCACCGTGACGGCGTTGGCCCGTCCGCCCAGTTGGAACGTCACCTGCCCCACGCCCGTGGACAGCGAGGACGTGAACGGGAAGGTGAAGCGCCGCGACGTGCCATCCAGCGTGAAGGACTGGGTGAGCGTCGCCGCGTAGGGCGCGGCGTCCTGCTGCACCGTCACGCGCGCGGTGATGGCCGCGGTGGCCGTGGCGGTGAAGGCCAGCGTGTACGCCCGGCCGCTCACCAGCGTCAGGCCGCTCTGCCCCACGATGGCGTCCCACGCGTTGGCCGTGTTCGCCGCCACGTCCACGCGCCACTGGTTGCTCTCCACGCGAGACTGCGTGCTGGCGTTGTTCCACCACGGCGCCGTGGTGCCGTTGTTGAAGCCGCCGTTGGCCAGCAGCTCCGTGAGCGCCGCCTCCTGCGTGGACACCCCAGCTTCTGCCGGAACTTCAGGCGCGGGCCCACAGGACGCGAGCAGCGAGACCAACGGAAGCGACAACCAGCACAGCAGACCAGGGGAACGCATGAACGGACTCCTCGACACGGGGGAGTGCCATTCATGCGGAGGCTCGAACCGGGAAACAATGCTTTTCTGTTATTCCAGAACTGTCCGAAATTTTCCCTGGATGTGGCGGCAGCCAGGCCTCAGCGCTCGCGGACCACCGCCACCGTCGTGAGGCTTCCGCCCTGCGACATGTTGAGCATCGCCCCGGGGGCCAGCCGCACCAGGAAGCCCTCCGGGCGGCCGTCCTCCCAGAGGAACGGGTTGAGGTCCGAGTGCAGCGCTTCGTGTCGCACCTGCCCGCCGTCGAACACGGGATACGGCGCCTTCACCAGCTCCAGGCGCTCCTGCACGACCCAGGTCTCCTCCAGGGCCTGCTTGAGCGTGGCGCTCCAGGTGTCCGCGTCCGTGTTCCAGCCCAGGGTGACGCCCTGGCCTCCGTAGTTGAAGGCGGGCTTGAGCACCAGGTGCTCGCGGTGCCCGGCCACGTACGACAGCAGGTCCACGGAGGCGCCGTCGCGGAGGGTCTTCCCGTCGCGCACCACGCGCGTCCAGGGGATGTGGCGTTGGATGAGTCCGTCCTGCGCCGCGCCGAACGCGCCCTCGTCCGCCATGCGGCTCAGGGTCGCGAAGAGCGTCTTGTTGCGCAGCGTGGTGCTGCGGAACAACCCGTTCATGAAGTTCGCCGAGCCGTCGGTGATGGCGCGCATGACCGGATGGTCCGGACCGCAGCCCATCATCAGCCCACCGAAGCCGATGGAGGAGATGAAGGTGATGACGTCCACCGGGAAGTCCCCCACGCGCAGCACGCCGTCCGCGTACGTCCAGTCATCCTCGGAGGTGACGATGCGCAGGTCCCAGCCGTTCTCCTTCAGGTACTGCTGGTACACCACCTCTTCGTCGGCGTCGTCCGGCCCGGGAGGCCCGAAGAGCGCCAGGGTCGGCGGGCCGCTGCGTCCGGCGCGCGCCTTGAGGGCGTTGAGGGATGTGACCAGGTTGGGCGCCGTCGCGGGACGGACGACCTCGTAGCGCTTCGAGAAGGCCTCCATCACCGCCGAGGTGTCGAACGCCTCCCCCATGCTGTGGGAGTTGATGGGACCGCCCGGGTAGGGATTGAACTCGATGAAGCGCAGGACGCCGTCCGCGCCGACGAAGCCATCCAACCGGCCGATGACGCCCAGCCCCGGGCGCTGGCCGTCCACCGGGATCATCATCTCCTCCCACCCCTGGGGGTAGAGCGACTCGCGGAAGGCCGCGTCCCCGGCGGCGCGCCAGGCCACCGCCTCCAGGGCCTGCCCCACCGCGCGCGCGGCGCGCTGGATGTCCGCGTGCTGCTCCGGCGTGACGAAGTACGGGCGCAGCGACCGGTACAACACGCGCCCTCCCAGCGTGACGCCCTTGGACTCGGCGGCCTGCTGGAGGTGTTCGTGCGTGCGGCGCAGCACGTCCCCCTGGAGCAGGTCGTCGTAGAAGGAGATGGCGTCGGACAAGGGTGCGCGGGACATGGGGTGACTCCGGAAGGGGTGGAGAAAAGACGTTGCGTCAGGGGCCCTGCGGACCGGGGCTGGAGTTGCCGCCGTCGGTGACGTAGCGCCACTGCCCGTCCGCCTGTCGGCGCCACACGGTGAGGTACTTCACGTGTTCGATCTCCGGCTTGCCCTGCGCGTCCTTGCCGCTGGAGACCGCGCGGCCCACCGTGTACGCGAGGTCTCCCGACGCCGCCGCGTCCCCCAATACCGGCTCCCAGCGCAGGTCGATCTGATCCAACGTGAACGGCGCGTACGCCTTCGCGATGGTGTCCTGGCCGAAGAGGCCGGCCGCCCCGCCCAGCAGCACCGCGTCCTCCGCGGCGTAGGCGCCGAAGGCCTTGCCCATGCCCTCCTGGACGGACATCGCGGAGAAGGCGGTGTCCGCGGCCTTCGCCTCCGCGAGCACCACGTCCTTCGGCACCGTGCGCGGCGCGGCCGCGGGCAGCGTGTGCGACGTGGAGAAGCCCGCCGGCGGCGTCATGGGCGTCTTCGCCGCGTTGCGCACCGTCACCGCCACCCGCCACTGGCCGTCCGGCTGCCGCCGCCAGGTGGAGATGTAGCGCCCCATCGCCTTCGCCGTCGCGCCGTCCGCGTCCACCGTGGACGTGCCCACCGAATAGCCCAGCGTCCCGTCCGCGCTCACGTCCCAGCGCACCGGCTCCCAGTGCACCGTGCCGCCCTCCTCCAGGGGGTGGGTCGCCAGCCAGGCGCGGATGGCCTCCCGGCCCTTGAGCGCGTAGGAGCCCTCCACCAGCATCACCGCGTCGTCCGCGAGGAACTCCGCGAACCCCTGCGCGCTGCCCGCCTTCGCGCTCGCGTCGGACATCGCCTGGTCCGCGGCCCGCAGCCCGCTGCGCGCGTCGGAAACCGACAGTGACGCTGAACGCGATGCGGCGTCCACGCCAGCCCCCGCGCCGCCCGCCCCACTGCATCCCATCGCGCCCAAAGACGCCGTGACGAGCGCTCCCGCGAACATCCGGTTCATGTGCTTATTCCCTTTCGAGCCCTGGACAGCCAGTGAATCAAGACCTGCTGGACTACCTTGCTTCGCTACCCGTTACACGCAATCGTGACTCATCCATGATGCTTTACGATGAGAGCAACGTCTCCGAGTGCTCCTGGCCGGAGACTCCCGCGGGACGGCTCGCCCGAGACTATTTCGTTCCATTGATGAAACATGGAACGACGGCCTATTTTTCCGACCGCACCACACTGCGATTGGTGGCAATGGATGACCTGGTCATCCCGTTGGCCGTCAACGCTTCGGAATACGACAACTCCGCACTGCTCTCCACCTTCGCGCGCTACATCAGCCTCCAACTGGCGGCGGTGACGGCGGAGACGTGGGGCGCGGCGCGCGCGGTGGCGGTGCGCGGGGCCATCCGGACATTGGGCGCGATGCTCAAGGCGGCGCGCATCGACCGGTGCGTGTACGTGGACCACTGGCTGGTGCTGCGCAACCTCAACGCGCACCTGACGGAGGACCAGGTGGCGCGCCTCACCGACTTCCTGGTGGAGCGCTTTCCCGGGCACGCCATCGTCTTCACGCTCACGCCGCTCACGCACGCGCCGCTGCTGAACCTGCTGGGCGCGCGGGGCTATGACTTCGTCTACGGGTTGCACACCCGGATGATGCTGCCCACGCAGGCGGAGGGGAACCGGCAGGTGCGGGAGAACCGCCGCCGGGATTCGCGCCTGCTGGAGGCCGCCGGCTACCGGCTGGTGGACGGACGGGAGGTGCCCGGCTGCGCGCCCCGGCTGGTGGAGCTGTATCGCGCGCTCAACGGGGAGAAGTACCGCACGAACCTCCAGTACACGGAGGAGTTCTTCGCGTGGACGCTGCGCGAGGGCATCCTCAAGTACACGCTCGCGGTGAAGGACGGGCGCGTGGACGGGTTCTACGGCCACCACGTCCACGACGACGTGCTCTTCTCTCCGGTGTTCGGCTACGACGTGGCCCTGCCCCAGGAGCTGGGCCTGTACCGCGGGCTCGTCTACCAGCTCATGCAGGACGGGGTGGATGCGGGCCAGACGGTGGAGCTGGGCGCGGGCGCGGACCCCTTCAAGAGCCTGCGCGGCGCCATTCCCATCCCCCGCTGGAACGCCGTCCACACCCGCCACCTCTCTTCGTTCCGTCAGGGCGCGTGGCGCATGCTGCGCCGCTTCGCCAACGACGCCCTCCGCCCGGCCTCGCGCGGCATGATGCGCAAGCTGGATGGTGAGGACGTGAAGGGCTTCGATCCGCTGTCGCTGCCCTTCACGCCGCCCACGGGCCAGACGCCGCAGGAGGCCTCGCGCTCGCTGCGCCAGCAGGTGGACGCGCTGGAGCAGGCCCTGGAGGCCGCGGCCGGGCTGGAGTCCGAAGCGAGGCTGCGCGCCCTGGCGCCGCTGTCCCAGACGCTGCACAACTGGCCTCAGCCCGTGCCCCGTGTGGTCGCGCTGCGCGAGCGGCTGACCCGGCTGGAGCAGGAGGCCCGCCGCAAGCCCGCGCGCGCCACGGCGGACGCCCAGGTGGCTCCCGCCGAGCACGCCCGCCAACTGCTGGAGGGCGCGGCGCGGCTGGGGGACACGTCGCTCATCGCCGCGCACCTGGGGGAGGCGTCCGCGCAGCACCTCAAGGCGGTCGTGGAGTCCCTGCGGCAGGCGGCCGGGTGCGTGGGCGTGGTGCTCACCGCCACGCGCGGCGACAAGGTGGTGCTGGTGACGGCGGCCAGCGTCGCGCTGCGGGGCCAGGGCCTGGATGCGGGCCAGCTCATGGCCCAGGTCGCGCCCTGCGTGGACGGCAAGGGCGGAGGCTCCGCCGAGGTGGCGTGGGGCGGCGGGTCGCGGGCGGAGGGCATCGACGCGGCGCTCGCCGCCGCGCGCAGCTACGTGCAGTCCAGGCGGACGCCTGGAGAGCGCTCATGATCCTCTACGACGCCTCCACCATCGCGACCGCGCCCTTCCCCGACACGGAGGAGGGCCGCGCGGCGAAGAGCTTCCTCGTGCCGCTGTTCCAGCGCGGGCCGGAGGCCTGGTTCGAGGACCGGGCCCGCATGCTGCTGCTGGGGATGGACGACCTGCTCATCCCGCTGTCCCTCACCGACGGGTCCTGGAACAACTCGTACCTGTTCTCGATGTACGCGCGCTACATCGCCAGCCAGCGCAACGCCATCAAGACGGGCAACTGGAAGCCGCTCGCGGGCTTCACCGCCAGCAGCGCGCTGTGGGGCGTGGGCGCGGTGATGAAGGCCACGCGGCTGGACAAGGTCATCCAGGTGGACACCTGGCCCAGCATGCGCAACATGGGCGCGAACCTGACGGCGGATCAGGCGCGGCGGCTGACGGAGTTCCTCACCACGCGCTTCCCCGACCATGCGCTCGTCTTCATGGCGCTGAACCCGGCCACGCACTCGCCCCTCTTGAACAACCTGAAGGGGCAGGGCTACGCGTTCTCATACATGACGCACACGCGCATGCTGCTGCCCGCCGGCCTGGACCCCGGCGCGAGCGCGCGCAAGCTGCGACGGCGCGACGCGCGCATGACGGAGACGTCCGGCTACCAGGTGCTGGACGGCAGGGACGTGCCCGGCTGCGCCCCCAGGCTCGCGGAGCTGTACCGGATGCTGAACCGCGAGAAGTACATGACCAACCCGCCCAACACGCAGGCCTTCTTCGAGGACCTGCTCCAGGGCACGCGCATCCCGCTGCGCCTGCTGGTCAAGGACGGCCGGGTGGACGCCTTCTACGGCATCTCCGTGAAGGACGAGGTCCTCTACTCGCCCGTGTCTGGCTACGACCTGACGCTGCCGCAGGACGTGGGCCTGTACCGGATGCTCAACAGCCTGCTGATGATGGAGGCGTTCGACCGGGGCATCGCCATCGAGACCGGCGGCGGGTCGGATCCCTTCAAGAGCCTGCGCGGGGACCGGCCCCTGCCCCGCTACAACGCCGTGTACCTGCGCCACCTGCCCTCGTACCGGCACATCGCGTGGCGGCTCGTGGACAAGCTGGGCAACGAGTCACTGCTGGGCTTCAGCCGCAAGCGCCTGCGCGAGGTGGACGGCGAGGCGAACGTGGTGGGCTTCGACGGCATCCCGGAGACCTTCGCGCCGCCCTTCCTGTCGCCTCGCGAATCGGTGGCGCTGCTGAACCGGGAGCTGGAGTCGCTGGAGCGCGACGTGGAAGCGACCGCGAACCTCACGGGCAAGGAGCGCACGCGGCACGTGGTCGCGCTCCACAAGCGGCTGGAGGAGGAGCAGCTTCCGCGTCCCCGCGTCGCCCGGCTGCGCGAGCGGCTGAAGCAGTTGGAGCACGACTCTCAGACTGACAAGAAACAGCGCAAGAAGGGCCCGAAGGACGACCCACGCGCGGACGTGGCGCGCCACCTGCTGGAGGCCGCCACCACCGTGGGAGGCACCACGGTGGTGTGCCACCACCTGGGAGAAGCCCCCGAGCATCCGCCCCGCACGCTGGCGGAGCTGCTCGGCAAGGCGTCCACGCCCACCGCGGTGGTGCTGACGGCCACGCGCGGCGGCACCGTGGAGTTCGCCACCGCGGCGACGCCGCAGCTCGTGGCGCTCGGCGTGGATGCCAGCGCGATGCTCACGCAACTGACGGCGGATGGTCCACCCCAGGGGGGCGCGGAGCTGGCGTGGGCGGAAGGCTCCCATCCCGAAGACATCACCGGCGCCCTGGAGCGGGCCCGGGGTTTCCTCCAGACGCGGCTCACCGCTCCCTCGTAGCCCGCGGTCCATCGCATCCGCAGCGCACAACCCCCGCGACCGGCGACCCCGGCGCGCGCAGCGAGGTACGTCCGACATGGCTCAGACCCCGGAAGAGAATCGCGCGAAGCTGGCCCGGCTGCTGCGGGAGAAGGCGCGCAAGCCGCGTCAGGCGCCGCCCTCGTTCTCCCAGGAGCGGATGTGGTTCCTGGACCAGTGGAGCCCCGGCAGCGCGCTGTTCAACATGCCCGCGGTGGTGCGGCTCACCGGCGAGCTGGACCTGGACGCGCTCCAGCACGGCCTCCAGTCCCTGGTGGACCGGCATGAGACGCTGCGCACGACGCTGCGCGAAGAGGAAGGGCGGCCCGTCCAGGTCATCGCGCCCTCGCTCACGCTGAAGCTCGCGCGGGTGGACCTGCGCGACGTGCCGGAAGAAGCGCGCGAAGCCCAGGCGTGGAAGGCCGTCACCGAGGAGGCCCAGCGGCCCTTCGCGCTGTCGGAAGGCCCGCTGGTGCGCGCCACGCTCTACGGGATGTCCGGACAGGAGCACCTGCTGCTGCTCAACCTCCACCACGCCATCGCGGACGGCTGGTCCATGGGCGTGCTGGTGCGGGAGCTGGCGGCCTTCTACGTCGCCGCCGTGGAGCGCACGCCCGCGACGCTGCCCGCCCTGCCGCTGCAATACGCCGACTTCGCCGACTGGCAGCGCCGGTGGCTGAAGGGGGAGGTGCTGGAGTCCCAGCTCGACTACTGGCGCGGGAAGCTGGATCCGGAGGCGCGGCTGGAGTTGCCCGCGGACAAGGCGCGTCCGGCGACGCTCGGCTCGCGGGGCACGCGGCAGTTCCTCACCCTGCCCCCGGCCCTCACCCAGTCCCTCAAGGACTTCAGCCAGCACGAGGGCAAGACGCTCTTCGTGCTGCTGGTGTCCGCCTTCCTGGCGCTCATCCACCGCTACACCGAACAGGACGACGTGGCCCTGGGCACGCTGGTGTCGGGGCGCGGCCGCTCGGAGCTGGAGGGCCTCATCGGCCTGTTCATCAACACGCTGGTGCTGCGCACGCCGCTGTCCGGCTCCCTGCGCTTCCGCGAGCTGATGGGCCGCGTGCACGCCACCGCCGCGGAGGCGCAGGCGCATCAGGACGTTCCGTTCGAGAAGCTGGTGGAGGCCCTCAAGCCCGAGCGCAGCTCCAGCCACCTGCCGCTGTTCCAGGTGATGATCATCCACCAGGGCACGCCCGCGACCTCCATCCAGGCGCGGGGCCTCACGATGGAGGTCCTGCCCGTCACCACCGACACGACGAAGCACGACCTGACCCTCTACGCCACGGAGCTACCGCAAGGCCTGCGCCTGTCCGCCGAGTACAGCACCGACCTGTTCGAGGCCCCGACGATGGTGCGGATGCTGGGGCACCTGCGGCGGGTGCTCGAAGGCGCGGTGGAGCGACCCGACACGCGCCTGCGCGACCTGCCCCTGCTGTCCGACGCCGAGCGCCAGCAACTGATGAAGGACTGGCACGGCGCGCACGAGGCGTATCCCGAGGAGGACCTGGCCGCGCTCATCGAGGCGCAGGTGGCCCGCACGCCGGACGCGGTGGCGCTCGGCTTCGAGGGCACCTCCCTCACCTACGCCCAATTGGACACGCGGGCGAACCAGCTCGCGCACCACCTGAAGGCCCTGGGCGTGGGACCTGAGGTGCGCGTCGGCGTGTGCATGGAGCGCTCGCTGGAGATGGTGGTGTCGCTCATCGCGGTGCTCAAGGCGGGCGGGGCCTACGTGCCCTTCGACCCGGGCTATCCGCCGCAGCGGCTGTCGTGGATGTTCGAGGACGCGCGCCCCACGGTGCTGCTGGTGCAGTCGCACCTGGTGCCCGTGCTGCCGGCGCATGAGGCCCGTGTGGTGTGCGTGGACACCGAAGCCGAAGCGCTGTCGCGCCTGCCCACGCACGCGCCCGTCCGCGCGACGATGCCGGACGCGCTGGCGTACATCATCTTCACCTCCGGCAGCACCGGTCGCCCCAAGGGCGCGATGAACGCGCACCGGGGCGTGTGCAACCGGCTGCGGTGGATGCAGCAGGAGTACCGCCTGGGCGTGGACGACGTCGTGCTCCAGAAGACGCCCTTCAGCTTCGACGTGTCGGTGTGGGAGTTCTTCTGGCCGCTGATGACGGGCGCGAAGCTGGTCATCGCGCGGCCCGGAGGGCACCAGGAACCCGCGTACCTCACGCGGATCATCCGCGAAGCGGGCATCACCACGCTGCACTTCGTGCCCTCCATGCTCCAGGTGCTCCTGGAGGAGCCGGAGGCCGCGGGCTGCGCATCCCTGCGCCGGGTGGTGTGCAGCGGCGAGGCGCTGCCCCTGGAACTCAAGGAGCGCTGCCTCCAGGTGCTGCCGCACGCGGGCCTGCACAACCTCTACGGCCCCACGGAGGCGGCCGTGGACGTGACGTACTTCGCCTGCGCGCCCCAGGACGGGCGGCGTTCGGTGCCCATCGGCCGGCCGGTGGCGAACACCGCCATCCGCATCCTCGACCCCATCCTCCAGCCGGTGCCCGTAGGCGTGTCCGGGGAGCTGTACATCGGGGGCGTGCAGGTGGGGCGCGGCTACCAGTCCCGGCCGGACCTCACCGCCGAGCGCTTCATCCCGGATCCGTTCAGCGACACGCCCGGCGCGCGGCTGTACCGCACCGGCGACGTGGCGCGCTGGCTGCCCGATGGCGTCGTGGAGTACCTGGGCCGCGCCGACTTCCAGGTGAAGGTGCGCGGCCTGCGCATCGAACTGGGGGAGATTGAAACCGCGCTGGAGCAACACGACAGCGTGCGGCAGGCGGTGGTGCTGGCGCGCGAGGACGTGCCCGGGGACAAGCGACTGGTCGCCTACGTCGCGGCCCGCGCCGGAGCGGCGGTGGACGTGGAGGCGCTCCAGGCCTCCCTCCACGCCAAGCTGCCCGAATACATGGTGCCGCCCGCGTTCGTGGTCCTGGACGCGCTGCCACTCAGTCCCAACGGCAAGGTGGACCGCAAGGCCCTGCCCGCGCCGACGCTGGCACGTGCGCCGGAAGCTGCGCGCGTCGCGCCGGAGACGCCCACCGAGGTGGCCATCGCGGCCCTCTTCGGAGAGCTGCTGGACGTGAAGGACGTGGGCGCGCTGGATGACCTGTTCCGGCTGGGAGGCAACTCGCTGCTGGCCACGCGCGTGCTGGCCCGGCTTCGCGCGCTGTTCGGCGTGGAGCTGTCGCTGCGCGTCCTCTTCCAGCACCCCACCGTGCGGCAGCTCGCGCGGCGCGTGGACGAAGCCCGCGCGGACACCTCCGCGCCACCGGAGCGCGTCACCACGGCCCCTGCCCGGCAGCGCTTCCCCGTGAGGCCCCTCACGGTGGAGGACGCACCGGAGGACCTCGGGGACGCGTCGTCGCGAGAGCCGCCGTCCGCCCCGCTGTCCGCGGAGGAGCGGCACCGCGTGCTGGTGACGTGGAACGACACCGCCCAGGACTTCCCCCGCGACGCGTGCCTCCACCACCTGGTGGAAGCCCAGGCGCGCCGCACGCCGGACGCGGTGGCCGTCGTCTCCGGGGCGGTGCGCCTCACCTACCGCGAGCTGGACTCGCGCGCGCAGCGGCTGGCGCGTCGGCTGCGCTCACTGGGCGTGGGTCCGGAGGTGCGCGTGGGCCTGTGCGTGGAGCGCTCCGCGGACATGGTCGTGGGCATGTTGGGCATCCTCAAGGCGGGCGGGGCGTACGTGCCGCTCGACCCCAGCTACCCGCGTGAACGGCTGGCCTTCCTACTGGAGGACGCGCAGGGGCCCGCGCTGGTCGCGCACTCGCACCTGTTGTCCGCCCTGCCGCCGCATCCGGCCCAGGTGGTGTGCCTGGACCACGAGGAGGACGGGCTGGTGGCGCCTCCGGATGCCTCGCTCACGCTGGCGCCCCATCCGGAGAACCTGGCGTATCTCATCTACACGTCGGGCAGCACCGGCCGGCCCAAGGGCGTGGCCATCCCGCACCGCGCCGCCGTGGCCTTCCTCACCTGGGCCCACGGCGTCTTCTCCGCCGAAGAGCTCGCGGGCGTGCTCGCCTGCACGTCGCTCAACTTCGACCTGTCCGTGTTCGAGGTTTTCGCCCCACTCAGCCGGGGTGGACGCGTCATCGTCGCGCGCAACGCGCTGCACCTGGCGGAGCTGCCCCAGGCGTCGGAGGTCACCCTCGTCAACACGGTGCCCTCCGCGATGGCGCAACTGCTGCGCCTGGGCGCGCTGCCGGCGTCGGTGCGCACCATCAACCTCGCGGGTGAAGCGCTGCCCGCGTCCCTGGCCCGGCGCATCCTCGAGGCCCCTGGCGTCCAGCGCCTCTACAACCTCTACGGTCCGTCGGAGGACACCACCTACTCCACCTTCGCGCGCGTGCGTCCCGGCGAGGTGCCGCCCATCGGCCGGCCGCTGGCCAACACCCGCGCCTACGTGCTGGACGCGCACCTGCAACCGGTGCCCGTGGGCACGCCTGGAGCGCTGTACCTGGCTGGAGAGGGTCTGTCGCGCGGCTACCTGCACCGCCCGGAGCTGACCGCGGAGCGCTTCCTGCCGGAGCCCTTCGGCCCGCCGGGAGCGCGCATGTACAAGACGGGCGACCGCGTGCGCTACCGCCCCGACGGCGTGCTGGAGTACCTGGGCCGCGAGGACTTCCAGGTGAAGGTGCGCGGCTTCCGCATCGAACTGGGAGAGGTGGAGGCCGCGGTGCAGGCCGCCCCCGGCGTGCGGGAGGCCGTGGTGGTGGCACGCGAGGACGTGCCCGGAGACAAGCGGCTCGTCGCCTATGCCGTCGCGCGGGACGGCCAGCCACTGGACGCGAGCCAGCTGCGCGAAGGGCTTCGCCGCACGCTGCCTGAATACATGGTGCCCTCGGCCTTCGTGCTGCTGGACGCGCTGCCGCTCAATCCCAACGGCAAGGTGGACCGCAAGGCCCTGCCCGCCCCCGTCCTGGAGCGCACGAGCCCCCGTCCCTACGAAGCGCCCCGCACGCCCACCGAGACACTGCTCGCGGGCCTGTGGCAACAGGTGCTGGGCGTGGAGCGCGCGGGTCTCACCGACCACTTCTTCGAGCTGGGCGGCCACTCGCTGCTCGCGACGCAGGTGGTGTCGCGGCTGCGCGCCGCGCTGCACGTGGAGCTGCCCCTCCACGCCTTCTTCGAGGTCCCCACGCTGGAAGCCCTCGCCGCCCGCGTGGACGCCGCGAGGGACGCGGGCGATTCGAGCCCCACCGTGCCGCCGCTCCTGCCCGTGCCCAGGACGGGCCGCCTGCCGCTGTCCTTCGCCCAGCAGCGGCTGTGGCTGCTGGATCGCCTGGAGCCCGGAGGAAGCGCGTACACCCTCCTCGCGGCCCTGCGGCTTCAAGGACCGCTGTACGCGAAGGCCCTGGTGCGGAGCTTCCTCGCGCTGCACCAGCGGCATGAGAGCCTGCGCACCGTCTTCCACGAGGACGCCGAGGGGCCCGTGCAGGTCGTCCTGCCGGAGCTGCCGCCGTCGCTGGGCTTCGTGGACCTGACGGGCGTGCCGGACGCCACGCGCGAACAGGAGGCGCTGGCGCTCGCGGCGGCTCAGGCCGAGGTGCCATTCGACCTCTCACGCGGACCGCTGGTGCGGGGCCTGCTGGTGCGGCTGGGCGCGCAGCACCACCTGCTCGTGGTGACGATGCACCACATCATCTCCGACGGCTGGTCCTCCGCCGTGCTCACCCGGGAGCTGTCCTCGCTCTACGAATCCTTCTCCACGGACCAGACGCCGTCCCTGCCCGCGCTGCCCCTCCAGTACGTGGACTACACCGTGTGGCAGCGGACGTGGCTGCGGGACGAGGTTTTGGAATCCCAACTGGGTTACTGGCGCAACCAGCTTGCCGGAGCGCCCGTCGCGCTGGAGCTGCCCACCGACAAGCCGCGCCCGCCCGTGCAGACCTTCCGCGGGGGCCGCGTGCCGGTGCGACTGGGCACGGCGTTGTCGGAGTCCGTGAAGGCGCTGGGCCACCGCGAGGGTGTCACGCCATTCATGGTGTTGCTCGCGGGTCTCCAGGCGCTCCTGTCGCGGCTGAGCGGACAGGATGAGGTGGTGGTGGGCTCGCCCATCGCGGGACGTCCGGCGCCGGAGCTGGAGGACATGCTCGGCTGCTTCGTGAACACGCTCGCGCTGCGCACCCGCGTGGAGGAGGGCGACAGCTTCCGCGCGCTGCTGGGCCGCGTGCGCGAGGTGACGCTCGGGGCCTACGCGCATCAGGACGTGCCCTTCGACCGCGTGGTGGAGGCCGTCCGTCCCGCGCGGGACGCGGGCCGCTCGCCGCTGTTCCAGGTGCTGTTCGTGCTGGAGAACGCGCCGGTGTCCCAGCCCATGGGCCCCGGCCTGTCGCTGCGCTTCGTGGACGTGGAGCGCCAGTCCGCCAAGTTCGACCTGACGCTGGCCCTGTGGGAGGAGGCCGAAGCGGGCCTCACCGGCGTGCTGGAGTACAACAGCGACCTCTTCGAGCCCGGCACCGCCACGCGCTGGGCCGGACACCTGCGCGCCCTCCTGGAGCAGGCGGTGGCCGCCCCCGAAGCGCCCCTGTCCCGGCTGCGCCTGGGCTCCGCGCCCGACGACCTGCTCGTGCCCCTGCGCCCCACCGGAACGCTCCCGCCCTTATTCTGCGTGCACGCCATCGGCGGCACCGTGTGGGGCTACGCGGAGCTGGCGCGACAGTTGGGCGCGGATCAACCCTTCCACGGGCTCCAGGCCCCAGGGCTGGAGAACGGCCAGCAGCCGGTGGACTCGATGGAGGAGTTGGCGGCGCTCCACGTGGAGGCCCTGCGCGCGGTGCAGCCCCACGGCCCCTACCGCCTGGGCGGCTGGTCCATGGGCGCCGTCGTCGCCTTCGAGATGGCCCGCCAGCTCCAGAATCTCGGTGAGACGGTGGAGCGGCTGGTCTTCATCGAACCCAGCCCCACGTCCTACGCGCAGGGCACGCGCCTGGATGACCCCACGACGCTGGGCCAGCTCTTCACCGTGAACCTGGCCCAGACCACCGGCCTGCCGGAGGAGCTGCCCGCGCACGTGCCCGCGGGCGAGCCGGCGAAGCTGCTGCCCTACCTGCTGGAAGCGGGACAGCGCGCGGGCGCCTTCGGTCCCGAGGTGGGGCTCGCGTGGCTCCAGCGACGTCAGCGCGTCTTCAATGCCTGCGTCCGCGCGCTCTCCGGACACCTCCTGCGCCCGCTGCGGCTGCCCGTGCGGATGCTGCGCGGCACCGAGGCCAACGTGGACGAGGGCGGTGACCGCACCCGGGGCTGGGCCGCGTTCACGTCCGGCATCGAGGTCGTGGACGTGCCCGGCACCCACTACTCCGTGCTCCAGCCGCCGCAGGTGGAATCGCTGGGCCGGGCGGTGTCCCGCGCCCTGGAGTCCCCGCAGCTCGCGACCGCGTCCGGACAACAGCAGGCGGAGGCCGACGCGACCTCCGCTCCCGAGCCCCGCCGCTAGGACGGGGCCCGGCGTCAGGGGCCCGGAGCACGGGCCCGCGCGGTGCGCGTAGGGCGCAGGTGCACCGGCGGCGTCTGGGGCGCGGGGAGGATCCACGGCTTGGGCCCCAGGCCGTCCTCTTCCCGCGCCAGGTCCACCGTCGGATCCACCAGCGGCTCCGACAGCCGGCCGTTCAGGGACACCCGCACGTCGGCGCGCACCTCCACCGGGTGGTGCGTCGTCGCCTCGTAGTCGCGCGCGATGCGGTGGGCCAGTTGCAGGATGAGGTCCGGCTGCACCGCCATCTCCCGCTCCTGCAACCGCGAGAGGTACTGGCTGGGCGGTACGTGCCACTCCCGGCCGGTGACGCTGTCGCGCACCATGAACGTCGCGCTGCCGTTCTTCTCCCGCGTCATCACCCGCCAGGAGAAGCGCATGCCCTGCTCATGCCAGAGCACGTTGCCGCCATAGACATGCGTGCGCAGCGGCAGCAAGACCTGGAGCAGCGCGTAGACCACGGCCGCGCCCAGCGCCACCCGCCCCTTCCAGCCAGGCACGCCGGTGATGACGGCCCCGGACGAAGGCGTGACGTCCTTCCACGGCAGCCGTCGCACCCGGGCCCAGAGCGCGCGCGGCCACGACGGGTCGAAGAACACCAGCGCCCCCGTCACCATGATGAAGGGGAACATCCCGATGGGGAACAGCGCGAACGTCACCGCGTGGAAGCCCAGCACGACGACGTACGCGAACGGACGCGTGCGCCGCCACAGCAGGAACAGCACGATGGTGCTGTCGAACAGCATCCCGCCCCAGGCCGCCGCGTACGCCATCCAGCGCTGCTCCAGCAGTGGCCCCACCCACGGCAGCCCCGTGCGCGCGGACAGCCAGATGTTGAGCGGCTGCGCGTGCACCAGCCAGTCGGAGGTGACCTTCGCCAGCCCCGCGAACACGTAGACGACGGCCACCTGGAAGCGCAGCAGGTCCGTGCACCACGCGGGCAGCCAGTCCCGCTTCAGCGCCGGCTTGCGCCACGCATCCACGGAGAAGGCCCGGTGCGCCGGGATGAAACACATCAGCGCCAGCAGCAGGCTCACCAGGTAGTAGTGGTTGAGGTAGTTCGTCACGTCCAACAGCTGCACGTAGGCGAACACCGCGAACAGCAACACCACCGTCACCCGGTAGAACAGCCCCAGCATCAACAGCACGCCCAGCACGCCCAGCACCATGAAGAGCGCGGGCATCCCCCACGAGGGCAGCGGTGGAATCCAGCCGAAGCCCCAGTAGGTGAAGCGGAACTTCGGCTGCGCGAAGAGAACGCCCACCCAGCCGTAGGCCAGGAAGCGCACCGCCGAGATGGTGATGAGCAGACCCAGCGCCACCCGGAACGCCGCCAGCGCGGCGATGTCCCGGGGCGCCAGCAGCCGCGCCCACAGCCGTGCCCAGGGACGCGAGGACGTCACGTCCCCGCCTCCGACGGACTCAGTCATTGTCCCCCTCGAGGCCCGCGGGCGGCTCCAGGTCCAGCGTGGTGATGAAGTCCGTCTTCAGCACGTCCGTGATGCCCTTGAAGTCGTCGTAGAGCCGCTGCACGGACGCCTTGTCGTCGACCAGCGCCTGCCGCAGGTCCGCCTCCTCCACCGCCGCCAGGGCCGCCTCGGCCTCCACCACTTGCGCGTGCATGCGCGTGGCCACGGCCTCCGCGCCCGCCGCCACCAGCACGTCGTCGAAGCCCGGCCCCGAGTAGTCCGCGCCGCAGCCCTCCACGACGCGCCGGAAGCCCTTCAGGTTCTGGATGAGGTTCTGCTTCGAGCGGCCCGCGAACTGCGACTCCAACAGCTCCGGGCACGTGGCCGAAGAGCAGTCACGCAGCCCCAGCGGCCGGGCCAGCTTCTGGTCCTTGCCCTCGCGCTCCACGTAGAAGATGGCGTCGCTCATCGCGTTGAGCGCCACCTGCGTGGACGGGAACACCGTGTTGCCCGACCCTGGCGTGGAGAGCGTCTTCTGGAAGTTGCCGCCCTCCGGAGCCCACGCGGTCACCAGCGCCTGCGCGCGCATGCTCACGTCCGCCGCCACCACCGCCGCGTACGCCCGCTTGCGCGCCGCCCGGTCCTCCGCGCTCAGCGCCGCCCACGTCCCCTGCGCCACGATGGCCGAGTTGGGGCCGCACGCCGTCTCCGCGCCCTCGTAGAACAGCAGGTACTCCAGTGCCACGAACCCGCGCCGCGTCACCAGGCTGGAGGAGAAGCTGGCCGACTCGTAGCCCTTCGACACGAGCTGCTCCTCGACGGAGCACCGGTTGATCAACGGGAACGAATAGATGTTGTCGCGAATCTCCGCGCCGCCCGGGCTGCTGCGCGGCGCCGCCGGCCCCACCTGCATCGCCTCCATCACCTGCCAGACGTCCATCGCGTCATGGAACGCCGCGCGCGCCGCCGCCACCGCCGCCGCGTCCGGCGCGTCCCGCAACGCCGCCGTCGCCGCCTGCAGCGCCGTGGCCTTCGGCAGGAAGTCGCGCGCCGTCCCCAGGATGCAAGCGCCCGTCGCGCTCAACAGCTCCGCGCGCACGTCCGTCTCGCCCGGAGGCAGCGGGTCCGGCTCCACCGGCTTCGGCTTGCTGTCGCTGCACGCCAGGGACAACACCGCGGTGAACGCCAGGGCCCTCGCTCCCCAACGGGAGGGCGCGGCAGGACGGGTTCGCGAGAAGGTCATGGACGACCACGTACCAGTCGCTCTTGAGACTGACAATCAGTCTCGATTCCACGCCCCCGGCTGCCGGACCGCGCCTTGACTTCACCCACCCCCCGTTCTACGCAGACGCCCCGTCAGAGCGACTGAAACTGATAATCGTTCTCATCTTTGACCCACCCACCCGAGGGTACCCATGTCGAACCAGAGGAAGCACCGGAGCTTCAAGAAGCTGCTGCCCAGCATGTTGGTCCTGGGCGTCGCCGTGAGCGCGCTGGGCGCCTGCGGAGATGACGACGAGCCCACCCCCACGCCGGACGCGGGCACGCAGACGGACGCGGGCACCAACACGGACGCGGGCACCAACACCGACGCCGGCACCGACGCGGGCACCAGCACGGACGCGGGCACGGACGCCGGCACCGCCACGACGCCGGACACGGACCTGGCCTTCGTGCGCCTCAACACCAACGGCACGGTGGACAACACCTTCGGCACGAGCGGCAACGGCATCGCGCGGGTGAGCCTGGGCACGGGCGCCGGCACGGTGCGCGACGCCATCTGGTCCGCGGACCGCGACGCGCAGAACCGCCTGGTGGTGTTCGCCACCAAGAAGGCGGAAGGCACCCGCACGGACACCGACCGCGTCATCGCCCGGCTCACCGCTGAAGGCGCGCTGGACGAGACCTTCAACGCGGGCGCCGTCGCCCCCGCGCGCAAGGGCATGTACTGGCTGGACATCGGCGGGCTGGGTGACTCCGCGCGCCACGGCTTCGTGCAGGCGGACGGGAAGATCCTCTCCGCCGGCTACCTGAACCAGCCCACGGGCGTGGGCGCGCAGAGCGCCAACCGCATCGTGCTGCTGCGCCTGAACGAGGCGGGCACGGTGGACGCCACCTTCGGCTCCAAGGGCGTGGTGAACTCCGCGCCGTTCGCCACCAACGACGCGACCAAGGAGTGGGGCATCTCCGAGGCCTACGCCGCCGTCCCTCAGTCCACGGGCTCCTACGTCACCACCGGCTACGGCCGCGCGGCGGGCGTGTCGGGCAGCACGGTGGACCTCATCTCCTTCCGCTACACGGCGGCGGGCGTGCTGGACCCCACGTACGGCACCAACGGCGCGTTCATCCTGGACCTGGCCGGCGACAACGACCGCGGCCGTGACGCAGTGGCCCTCAAGGACGACGGCGTCTTCATGGTGGGCAGCGGCACCCCGACGGCCGGCAACATCCAGGCCCTGGCGGTGCAGGTGACCCGGGACGGCCAGCCGGCCACGACGCCCGGCTACACCGAAGGCTACAAGCTGTACGACTTCGAGCGCCCGGACGAGGCCTTCTTCGACGTGGCGCAGGCGGAAATCGGCGACGCCGAGTACGTGGCCGCCGCCGGCTACCGCGCGGGTGGCGGAGAGGACGACGACGCCGTCCTGCTCATCCGCAACGTGACGACCGGCACGGAGTTCGCCGGCGCGGTGCCCTTCTCCGAGACGACCAACGACCGCTTCTGGGGCGTGAACTTCGGCCTGGACGGCAAGGTGTACGCCACGGGCTTCGTCACCGAGGGCGGTGACAACCGCTTCGCCATCGCGCGCTTCAACCTGGACGGCACGCGCGACGCCACCTTCGGCACGGGTGGCATCGTCACGGTGAACGTCATCGCCGGCAAGCTGGACGAGGCGGCGCGCAGCGTCGTCATCCAGTCCGACGGGAAGATCGTCATCGCTGGCGCCGCCGAAGCGCAGTAAAGCGCGCCTCGCTCGCTGTCGCGGTAAGCGGCGGTCCTCCGGGACCGGCGGGGACACCTTCCGTCCCCCGTCGGCCCGGGCGACCGCCGCGCTTCTTCGCACGCACCTCCGGGAGTCTTCGTTTCATGGATGCACGGACCTGGGCAGTCGCGGTGGTTTGCTTCGTCGTCTCCTCGTCGGCACCGGCACAGGCGCCCGCCCAGGACACGCCCCCGCCGCCGCCGTCGGAGGCCGTGCCCGTCCCGGCGCCCGAAGCCGCCCCTGCCTCCCCGCCCGTGTCCGAGCAGCCCGCGCCCGAGCCGGCCGCCGCCGCGCCCGCGGAGCCCGCCGCTTCCGTGGAGCCCGCCGCACCGTCTGAGCAGGTGCCCGCGCCCGCCGCCGCGCCCGTCGTGGAGGCCGCGCCGGAAGGCTCCCGCAAGTTCGAGAGCGTGGTGGTGGGCACGTCCGAGACGAAGACGAGCGGCTCCATCCACATCCTCAAGCCGGAGAAGCTCCAGCGCTACGAGCTGGACGACCCCCAGGCCATCCTCCAGTCCGTGCCGGGCGTGTACGGCCGTGGCGAGGACGGCTTCGGCCTGCGCCCCAACCTGGGCCTGCGCGGCGTGAACCCGGACCGCAGCAAGAAGGTCACGCTGCTGGAGGACGGCATCCTCTTCGGGCCGGCGCCCTACTCCGCGCCCGCCGCCTACTACTTCCCCCTGATGACGCGCATGCAGTCGGTGCGCGTGCTCAAGGGCCCCTCCTCCATCCAGCAGGGCCCGCAGACGGTGGGCGGCTCGGTGGACCTCATCACCCGGGACATCCCGGCGCAGGAGTCCTTCGGCCTGGACCTCGCGGGCGGCCAGTACCTCTACGGCAAGGCGCACGGCTACTTCGGCGCGAGCACCGAGCGCGCGGGCTTCCTCATCGAAGGCGTGCACCTGCGCAGCAACGGCTTCAAGGACATCGACAACAGCGACGCCTCCACTGGCTTCCACCGCAACGAATGGATGGCCAAGGCCCGCTACCGGCTGGTGCCGGACGGCGACCTGCGCCAGACGCTCCAGCTCAAGCTGGGCTACTCCGACGAAGGCTCCAACGAAACGTACCTGGGCCTGTCGGACGCGGACTTCGCCGCCAACCCGCTGCGCCGCTACAAGGCCAGCCAGTTCGACCACATGCAGTGGCACCGCACACAGGCGGTGCTCAGCCACGTACTGGAAGGGCGCGACGTCGCGGTGACGACGTCGCTGTACCGCCAGGACCTGGACCGCACCTGGCGCAAGGTGAACAGCTTCCGGGGCATCTCCATCTCCGACGTGCTCGCGGACCCCACCAGCGCGCGCAACGCCATCTATTACGGCGTGCTGACGGGGGAGCTGGACTCGTCCACGCCGGGAGAGGCCATCCTCATCGGGCCCAACCATCGCATCTTCGTCAGCCAGGGCCTGCAGAGCGTCGCCCGCTGGACGGCGAGGACCGGCCCGCTGTCGCACAACGCCGAGTTCGGCGTGCGCTACCACTACGACAGCATCGACCGCCGCCACACGCAGGACGGCTTCCTGATGGTGGGCGGCGAGCTGGTCCCCGAGGGCGGCACCACGCAGGTCACCGCCGACAACAAGGACTCCACGCACGCGCTCGCGCTGCACGCGACGGACGCCATCGCCTGGGGCCCGCTGGTGGTGACGCCGGGCGTGCGCCTGGAGATCATCCGCTCCAAGTCCCACGACAAGCTGGCGGGCACCGTGAACCACGGCTCGCTGGAGGCGCTGATGCCGGGCGTGGGCGTGTACGGCGCCCTCACCCCGGTGCTGGGCCTCTTCGCGGGAGCCTACCGGGGCTTCTCCCCGCCCGCGCCGGGACAGCCCCAGGCCGTGTCCGCGGAGAAGAGCATCAACTACGAGGCCGGCGCGCGCTGGTCCCGCCGGGGCGAGCGCTTCGAGGTGGTGGGCTTCTTCAATGACTACTCCAACCTCACCGACGTCTGCACCTTCTCCAATGGCTGTCTCAACGACAACCTGGACCGGCAGGTGGACGCGGGCGCGGCGAACATCTACGGCCTGGAGGCCTTCGCGGAGAAGACCTTCCGTCCGGGCGGCGGCCTCACCTTCCCGCTGACGGCGTCGTACACGTTCACGCGCACGAAGCTGCTCAATGACTTCCGTTCGTCGGATCCGCAGTTCGGCAACGTGGTGGCGGGGGACGAGCTGCCCTACGTGCCCCGGCACCAGCTCTACGCGTCGGTGGGCGTGGAGGGTGCGCGCTGGGGTGCCTTCATCAGCACCACGTACCTGGCCAGCATGCGCGAGGAGGCGGGCCAGGGGGAGATCCCCGAGGGCGTGAAGACGGGCGCCCTCCTGACCTTCGACGTGAACGCCAGTTGGAACATCACCCGCTGGGGACAGCTCTACGTGAGCGGTCGCAACCTGCTGGACGAGGCGGTCATCGTCGGACGCCGTCCCTACGGTGCCCGCCCCAACGCGCCCCGCACGCTCATTGGCGGGTTCAAGGTCCAGCTGTAGCCCGCGGGCCCTACTTCACCGCCACCTGACGGCGGGGAGGCTGGGCCACCGGGCGCTGCGGCAGGGCCTGCGCGGACGCCTTCGCGCGCGCCACGTTGTCGGCCGTGGGCGCTTCGCTGGTGTCCTGGAGCGGGTTGCCGCTGCTGTCCGTGTAGACGCCGTCCGGGAAGGTGCCGACGAAGACCTGCGGCGGCGTCGGCGTGGCCAGCGCCTGCGTGAGCACCGCGAGGTAGTTGTCCATCTCGTGGCGGATGGTCGCCTCCTGCGTGCTGGTGTCGTTGAGCGTGTTGTAGAAGAGCACG
This sequence comes from Corallococcus sp. CA047B, assembly GCF_003612065.1. NCBI lineage: Bacteria > Pseudomonadati > Myxococcota > Myxococcia > Myxococcales > Myxococcaceae > Corallococcus > Corallococcus sp. CA047B. The sequence continues at coordinate 10,041 of NZ_RAWD01000053.1, read as the reverse complement.
TCGAACTCCTCGCCCACCTGGGCGTAGCGGAGCCCGGGCGGCAGCGTGGGCACCACGTCGTACTGGTTGACGACGCGCACCGTCGTCGGGTTCGTGACGTACTGGGCGTAGGCCGTCCCCCACGAATCCGACAGCCCCGCCTTCGGCGCCGCGAAGGTGACGGTGGTGGCGCTCAGCGACGGATTACCCACCGCCAGGTCCAGCGCCAGGAACTCCGCCAGCCCCCCGCCCAGGCTGTGGCCCGTCACGTAGAGCGTCGTGATGTTGTTCGCCGCCAGCCACGCGAACACCTGCGCCTGCATCGACGTCGGCACCGTGCTGCTCGTCCCCGTGTAGATGCTCCAGAACCCGCCATGCACCTTCGGAACGGGGGACACCGAGCCGGAGTACGGCACGAAGGTCGTGGTGGCGTACTCCTCGTCCGCGCGGGTGTCCGCGGCGGTCACCGTCCCACGCAGCGCCAGCATCGCCGTGGATGAATCGCCGTCGGCGGTGAACCACAGGCCGAACGCCTCCGCGGCGCCTCCCTCCTGTGGCACCCACGCGGTGAGGCTGTCCACCTGCGTCCAGCCCGACGGCACCGAGTAGCTCTTGCCGTTGAAGGCGGCGTAGGCCGCGACCACCCCCTGTCCCAGCGGCAGCACCACGCCGGCATCCAGCACGGGCTGCGGCGGCGTGGGGGAGATGGGACCGGACTGCGGACGGATGGCGGCAACGGTGGAGGTCGTCATGGTCGCTCCTGCGGGTGGAACGGGGCGAGGGGTATCGCGGTCCGTTGCCTGGACCCCATTGCAGCGCCCATGCCGCACGCCGCCTCCCTCTGAAACCCTCGCGTCCAGGGCCTCCGCCCCCCGCTTCGACGCGTCGACCGACACGTCGTCCGACACACCCTGCCAGGTCCCCCGGCTCCGTCACGCCCCAGGCCCGGCGCGAACCTCCGCGATCCAGGAGGGGCGGGTTCCTTCACCTAGAAGGGAATTTCAAAGCACCGTGAAAGGAGTCCCTCGATGGTTGGACGTGATGGAAGAAACCGGGGTGGCCCGCTGCTGCCCCTGGCGGCGCTGCTCGTGGCCACCGCGTGTGAGCCGCGCGCCACGCCCGCGCCGGCCGATCCCGTGGCGTCGGTGAAGCTGGGCGCCGGGAGCTATTCGGCCACCGTGCGTCGCACCGCGCACGGCATCCCCCACGTGCTGGCGGATGACTTCGCCAGCCTGGGCTACGGCTACGGCTATGCGTTCGCGCAGGACAACCTGTGCGAGCTGGCGGAAGTGCTGGTGACGGTGAACGCGCAGCGCTCGCGCTACTTCGGGCCGGACGCCACCTACCCGGCGCCGCTGGGCGGCGACCTCAACAACCTGAAGAGCGACTTCTTCTACCAGTCCGTCCTGGACGCCGGCACCGTGGACACGCTGCTCGCGAAGCCCGCGCCGCTGGGTCCGTCCCAGGACGCGCGCGAGCTGGTGCGGGGCTATGCCGCCGGCATCAACCGCTACCTGCGCGACACCGGCGTGAACGCGCTGCCGGACGCGCGCTGCCGGGGCGCCGCCTGGGTGCGCCCCGTCACCGAGCACGACCTCTACCTGCGCTACTACCAGCTCAGCCTCTTCGCCAGCTCCGGCTTCTTCCTGGACGCGCTGGTGGACGCGAAGCCGCCCGCGCTGCTGCCGGATGGCACGCTGCCCCTGCCGCTGCCGGTGCCCGCGAGCCTGGACCGCAACGTCTTTCCCCACTCCGAATCGCTGGGCCTGGGCAGCAACGCCTTCGGCCTGGGCAAGGGCGCCACGCGCAACGGCAAGGGCATGGTGCTGGCGAACCCGCACTTCCCCTGGGAGGGCTCGGAGCGCTTCTACCAGGCGCACCTCACCGTGCCGGGCAAGCTCAACGTCAGCGGCGTGAGCCTGCTGGGCGTGCCCGCAATCCTCATCGGCCACAACGACACGCTGGCCTGGAGCCACACCGTCTCCACCGCGTACCGCTTCACGCCGTTCGAGCTGAAGCTCATCCCGGGCAGCCCCACGTCCTACCTGTTCGACGGCCAGGTCCGTCAGATGACCACGCAGACGGTGACGGTGCAGGCGCGCGAGGCGGACGGTTCGCTCACGCCCCGGCAGCACACCTTCTACCGCTCCCACCTGGGCCCGATGCTGGAGTACCCCTCCGGCCTGATGACGTGGAACGGGCTCACCGGCTACGCGTTCCGCGACGCCAACGCCACCAACCTGCGCGTGCTGGACACCTTCTTCGCCATGGACCGCGCGACCAACGTGGAGGAGCTGCGTCAGGCGCAGGCCACCTGGCAGGGCATCCCGTGGGTGAACACGCTGGCGGCGGACGCGCAGGGCCGCGCGTACTACGCGGACATGGGCGTGGTGCCCCACGTCACCAACGCGCACCTCGCCCGCTGCGTGCTGTCCCCCATCCCGCTGCTCATCCTCCTGCAGGCGGGGCTGCCGGTGCTGGACGGCTCGCGCTCCGACTGCGCGTGGGGCACCGACGCGGACGCGGTGGAGCCCGGCATCCTGGGCCCGTCGCGCATGCCCACCGCGCAGCGCGACGACTACGTCACCAACTCCAATGACAGCTACTGGCTGCCCAACCCCGCCCAGCCGCTCACGGGCTTCCCGCGCATCCTGGGCGAGGAGAAGAGCGTGCGCAGCCTGCGCACCCGCATGGGTTTGAAGATGGTGCAGGGCCGCCTCGCGGGCACCGACGGCCTGGAGGGCCAGCGCTTCACCCTGGAGCAGCTCCAGACGGTGATGCTGGACAACCGCAACCACTCCGGCGAACTGCTGCGCGATTCGCTGGTGGCCCTGTGCCGCCGCACGCCCTTCGTGCTGATGCCGGACCTCACCTTCGAGGACCTGCGCCCCGCCTGCCCGGTGCTGGCGCAGTGGGACCTGAAGGGCAACCTGGACAGCCGCGGTGAGCTGCTGTGGCGCGTGTTCATCTTCAACGTGGTGGGCGTGACGGGCGGGCCGTACCTCGTGCCCTTCAACGCGAACGACCCCGTCAACACGCCGCGCACGCTCAACACCCTGCACCCGCAGGTGCCGCAGGCGCTGGGCACCGCCCTGCGCACGCTGCGCGAGCGGGGCATCGCCGTGGACGCGCCGCTGGGCGCCGTGCAGGGCAAGAAGAAGAACGGCGTGTTCATCCCCATCCACGGGTGCAGCCACGAAGAAGGCTGCTTCAACCAGATCTCCAACCGCCTGCTGCCGGACAACACCTATGAGCCCGTCCTGGGCTCCAGCTTCGTCATGGCCGTGTCCTTCACCGACGCGGGGCCCGTGGCGAAGTCCGTCCTCACCTATTCCCAGTCCACCAACCCGGCCTCGCCCTGGTACGCGGACCAGACGGTGATGTTCTCCCAGAAGCAGTGGGTGGACATGCGCTTCACCGAAGCCGACATCGCCAGCGATCCGGCGCTCTCCGTCACGCAACTCCAGGAGTAGTCAAAGCCAGACGGCGTGCGTCACACCCGGGACCGGCGCTTCCCCCTTCAGGGAGGCGCCGGTCCCTTCTTTCATCCGCAGACGGTATTTTTCGCGCGCGCTAGATTCACCCGTTCTCATGAACCAATAATGCTTGTCCCTCCCGCAATGGACGGCAGGATTCACGCGTAGTGAAAAATGGATTCAGGCGACGGGCGCGAAGGGTGTCCTCGCCGGATCCATCAAGGGGAGACCACCGTGAAGATTGTTCGTTGGGGAGTCGCGGCACTGGTGATGTTTGTCGTGGGATGCGGGCCCGTGGAGGAGAGCGCCCCGTCCGAGGAGCCGTCCGTCCAGGAGTCAGGGCTGGCCCTGGCCTGTGCGAATTCGCTGGGTTGTCGTGATGTCTGTGCCTGCCAGAACGGCTTCTGCGTCCCGGACGGCTTCGGACCGCCCCCGCCCGATGGACTCTGCGATACCCCACCCGTGCGCGCCTGCGCGACGGGGTCCGACTGCGCCTCCGGCTGCAACTGCGTGGGCAATGTCTGCGTCAACGACGGGTTCAGCCCGCCCGCCAACTGCCTGGTGGCGCCTCCGGACGCCTACGAGAGCGACAACACGCACACCTCTGCCTCGTCCTACATGGGCACGCCGCAGCTCAAGCACACCTCCCACCGCGCGGGTGACACGGATTGGGCGCTCGTGGCCACGCCGGTGAACCAGGTGATGACGGTGGAGGCCTACAACCTGCGCAACGGCCCTCAACTGCGCGTGGAGATCTACGCGTACAACTACGCCACCCGCACGTTGGGCGCGCGCCTGAGCAGCACCCAGTCCCTCGTCTGCTCGTTACTCACCCCGTCCTGCCAGCTCTACCGGACGACGGCCAACGTCACCGCCGGCAGCGTCTACGCGGTGAAGGTGACGGACTGGCGCTCCGTTCCGACGGGGAGCGACTGGCATCCCACCCCGGGCTACGACCTGAAGATGTACTGAGCCACCTCAAAGCCAGACAGCGTGGCACCGGCCCGGCGCCTTCCGTCTCACACGGACGTGCCGGGCCCCCCAGCGGCCCCAGTCAGTCCTGCCCCGAGAAGCTCCACCCCTGGGCCCCTCAAGCGTCAGCGGCGGAGCGGCGCCTCGTCAGCCGTTCCGTCAATGACGCGCTTCGCGATGGTGAAGGAGAAGCCCGCGCGTGCGAGCGCCGCCAGGTCCCGCTGGCGGTTGTCCGCGCGCGTGCTGGCGTCACGCCGGAAGGGGCCCAGCCGCTTCTTGCGCGCCCAGATGAGTGCGGCGGCGTCCTCGGACACGTCCTGGGTGGCTTCCGCAACCTTCTGCTGCACCAGCTCCTGGGCCACGCCCTTCATGCGCAGCTTCTGGGTGATGACCCGCGCGCTGCGGCCCGACGCGCGCAGCGAATGCGCCTTCGTCTCCGCGTAGGCCCCGTCGTTGATGAGGTTGTTGCGGATGAGCTTTTCCGCCAGCGCGTCCACCCACCCCACCGCCTCCGCGCGGTCCCCGCCGTGGAACTTCACCGAACGGTCCACCCGGCGCATCAGCACGCGCTTGAGCTGGCTCACGGTGGCCGCGTAGCGCTTGAGGTAGTGCAGCGCCGCGTTCTCCAGGTAGCGCGGCGACACCTTCCGGGGCGGCTTCGGCTTGCGCGGTTCGCGGCGGCGTTCGCCGTCCCTGTCGGTTGGATCATCCATGGCACCTCCCGGTCTACCACCGGGGTCCGACCCATGGGGCCACGTCTGGCGCCCCCACGACACGCCCTGACAGGGCTCGTCCCGTCGCCTGCCCGCCTCACCCCGAGGGCGAGCTCACCGTGGGCGGGGGCCTCCACCGGGATGCGGATTCCACTGGAGGAGCCGGACGGGGCACGGCGAAATCCTACGCGCGACTAAGCGGGAACGTACGCCAACCTGATCACGTTCTCGTCCATTCGCTCGCTGGATTTAAGGCGGAGTGGCGGCCGAGGGCCGGCGAAGAAGGGCTTGCCGGAACCCAGCACGACGGGGTGCAGGTAGATTCGATACTCATCAATGAGACCGAGGTCCGTCAGGCTTCGCGCCAGGTCCGGGCCTACAACGTCAATCTCTCCATCAAGCTCAGCCTTCAGCTTGCGGATTGTCGCCTCGATGTCGTTCGCGACAAGGGTGGCGTTGGGGCCGACGGACTTCAGCGTGCGTGACACGACCCACTTCGGTTGGCTCCGCCAGGCCGTTGCGAAGTCGCGTTCCGCCGCGTCCCACTCAGGATGATCCTCATCCCAATAACGCATCACCTCGTACATGCGGCGACCGTACACACTGCCAGTCAGGCCGCGAGTCTGCTCGATGAAATGACGAAAGAGGGTGGGGCTTGGCCCAAACGCCATGTGGTCGACGTAGCCGTCCAACGACTGGTTCATCCCGAAGACGAGTTGCGCCATATCAAGGAGTTTCCCTTCCTGGGCACTCTACGATGAGCTGGACACTCGGTCCACGCCGGGCACCACGGGCGAGCCCTTGCCACTGCACAGCGCCGATGCCGCGCGTCAGCCGACGCGCAACTGATCGCTGTGCCCCGTCTGAGAAGAGGAGAGGGGCGGCATCGAACCCACCCTCCGCGGTGCACCTTGAGGAAAATCCCAGGCCCCTGTCGATTCTCCCGCCCATCATTCGTCGCGCCGGCAGACCCACGAATCCCCCACCCCAGGAGACACCCTCATGCGCTTCATGCTCATCCCCAGGCCGTCCACCCCGGAGCCCACGCCCGCGCCCGCGGACGCCCCCTTCGACGAGGCCGTCTTCATCGCGCAGATGAAATTCAACGAGGAGATGCACAAGGCCGGCGTGCTCGTCGCCTCCGAGGGCCTCAGCGCCTCCGCCGCCGGAGCGCACGTCATCTTCAAGGGCGGAAAGTCCGACGTGAAGGACGGCCCCTTCACCGAAACGAAGGAGCTCATCGGCGGCTTCTACGTGCTGGAGGTGAAGTCGAAGGAGGAGGCCATCGCCTGGGCCCGCCGCTATCCCGGCGGCATGGGCAACGATGACGTGATGGAGGTCCGCCCCCTCACCGGGCCCGACGACATCCCGGCGGAGTTCCTGGAACTCATCAAGAAGGCCGCCCCCACCTGGAGCGAGTCCTTCCACAAGAAGGCCCCGTGATATCGGCCTTGTAACAGTGTTGTCACCGGGCCCCCGTCCGCCCGTGTCAGCCGGACGTGCTATGCGGCGCTTCCCCACCCCGGAGGCTCCGCCATGAATCCCCGTTCGCTCGGACTCGCATGTCTTGTCGCATTCGCCGCTCCCGCCTGTAGCGGCCCCACCGAAGCCCCCACGGACGCCATCGAGTCCGTGGAGACGACGGGCACCAGCACCGCCGCCGCGACGGTGGAGCGCCTCTACGCCACCGAGGCCTCGCTCACGCTGAGCTTCGAAACGCTGGGCACCTTCGAGACGCGCAACGGCGTGCGCTCGCTCATCCTGCACGCCACGGCGAACCGCTACCTGAGCAACGTGTTCAGCTACGTGCCCGACGACGCGTTCGGCGAGGCGCACATCATCAGCGAGCGCCGGCTGGAGGTGGTGCTTCCGGAAGGCCACGAGCTCAACTCGGTGCTGGCCGGCCTGCCCCTGTTCGTGACGGTGGACACCTTCACCGGCACGCCCACGCACTACACCGCGCGCATCGAAGTGGCCCCGCGCTTCTATGACTTCCGCGGCTCCAACGCCGTGTGGGTGTCGGAGGACGTCACCCCCTACTACGTCGTGAACGGTCTCCAGTCGCTCGTGTACCGGGGCAACGTGGACGCCGCGGCCAGCTCCCTCACCGTCACCGCGCCGGACGGCATCCCCGCCGTGGGCAACGTGGACGCGGACAGCTTCAAGCTGGACTGGAGCTACGACACGCTGAAGCAGGCCATGGACCCGCACACCACGCCGCTGACCTTCACGGCGGCGCTCAACGCCGGCGGGACGGCGCAGAAGACGGGCCGGCTGGTCGGCCGCGTCACCAGCCTCGCGCTCACCACCGGGGACGCGTACGACGTCTGGCCGTCGCCCACGTGCCAGCCCGCCACCTACGACTGCGTGCAGAACCAGCCCGCGGGCACGACGGACTTCTCCGCGTGCGGCACCTACCGCCAGGTGACGCGCTGCCTGTACGTCGCCAACGCGTGTGACGTGGGCTCGCCCCAGCCGCTGTCGCTGACCTCCATCAACGCCTCCTCGCTGGAGCCCGCCCGCGTGACGTGGAACGTCGGCTCCAACAACGGCGCGTGGCACGGCCTGTCTCCCATCACCGCGTTCCGCACGCCGTCGTGCCCGGCCACGCCCCCCACCATCCAGACGGTGGTCGCGAAGGTCGCGGAGCAGGACCAGTCCTTCCCGGATCCCGCGGGCGGCACGTACACCAACCGCGCGGGCCTGTCGCAGAGCATCCTCTTCACGTCGAACTACTACGGCGACGGCGCGGCGCTGCTCCAGGCGATTGACGCATTCGCGGGCGGCGGCGACGTGCAGGCGTGGCTCTACACGCAGGGCGTGCCGTGCCCCAACTGCCACGAGTTCGACACGCGCGCCGTCCTCTACTACCCGGCCACGCGCAAGGTCGTCGTGCTCGACGGCTACTACGGCTACGACTCCTGAGCCGTCACCTCCAGGCCCTCTCCTTCACCCGGCTCAGAAATGGCCCTGGTTGATGGAGAGGGTCTGCTCGGGGATGACCATGTTGAACGCGGCCTCGTGGATGGCGGTGAAGAAGGGCAGATACCAGAGGGAGGGATTCGCCATCAGGACCACCAGCTCGTGGCCCTTGAGCTCCGCCGCCAGCGCGCCCGTGACGAACCCTTCCGTGTAGACCGCATGCACCCGCAGCCCCTCGCCCCGGGGGGCGCGGCCCTGGCTGCTCTTGGCCTTGATGTTCTCATAGACCACCGGATCCGCCAGGAGCACCGGGGTCTTCCCCTGGTAGTCCACCTCGCTCAGGCGGGTCAGCAAGGTGGCCATCCGGTCCTCCGGGCCACTCAGGTGCAGATAGGGGATTTGGAGATACCGGTCCCCCTCGTCGTCGATGTAAAGCCCCGGCTGGGAATCCCAGGTGATGAATCCCTGGGACATGATGCCCTGCAACTGCCCTTTCATCAGCCAGGTCTCCTTTGAAGGAGGACCATACTGGCCGGGAATGGCATAGGGCCCCGTCCCTTCCAGGAACGTCATGAACTCCTGGCGCAGGGCATCGTAGGTCTGGACGCGCTGGAAGTAGCCCCGCACCAGGTTTTCGAGGCTGCGCTGGTTGTGCCGGAGCATCTCGTACTCCTGCGACCGATAGGCATCCGTGGCGATGTCCATCAACGCGTAGGCCTTCTTCAGCCGATTCGCGAGCGGATACGCCGAGCTGACGACCGACGGGTCGTGGATGTATTTGTATTGTTCGCCACACGGCACATAGCCCAGCAGCTCGTAGGGTTTCAGCATGACGCCTCGGATGGAGGAGGGGGGAAGACTTCAGCGGAGGTTCACACCGGTGAGCGTGAAGTATTCGCCCAGTTGGTGCTCCACCCGCTGGTTGACGTAGGTACCGCCGACATTCTGGAAGACGTTGGTCACGCGCTTGTTGTGCAGCAGGGGCCGCACCCAGAAGCCCCCCACGTTGGTGGGGGCGACCGACGACTGCGGCCCCAGGCTGGGTTTGAAGGGACGCAACGCGCCCTTCTTCGTATCGAGGACCTGGGTGCCGCCCGAAGGGTGGTCAACCTCGATGTATCGCTTGCTGATTTCCACCGCGCGCTCCTTCGTGGAGGCGTGCACCACGGCCCCACCATCCCGGGCGCAGAAGTGCTGCGCCTTGTTGAAGGCGAAGTCGGACATGATGACATGCAGGTCCACCGGCCCTTCGCCGGTGCCCTGGAGATGCTGGGCCAGCCGCCCGTTGACGTGGTCCAGACAGATCTCCAGGCCGAAGCGCAGCCGGTAGCCGTTCACCCGCAGCTCCTGCAGCATGGCGCCATGCTCGTACACGAGCACCTTGTCGGAGCTGGACTCATGGAAGTCGCCCTGCTTGTCCAATCCCCAGTAGTGCCCGTCGTGATACAGGTACAAGGTGTTGTACAGCAGGTGTGACACGGGAGGCGGCCCCAGGGCGAACAGGGGATTGCCGGACTGCGTGAGCGCCGTCAGGGACATGCTCACGCTCTTGTTGAGCGCCGTCATCCCCACGGAATGGTCGAAGTAGCCCTGCGAGCTCCCCTTCAAGGCCACCTCGCTCACGAACCGGGGGCGGTCGGAGGTGGGCTGCTTCCAGGCCACCGTTCCGGGTGCCAGCACGACGTTGGGAAAATCCCGGCTCACGTCGAGCAGGGAGTCCTGGATGCGTGTCTTTTCATCCCGACTGACGTGATAGTTCTTGAGGTCGTTCTGGTTGGGGTCCCGGAAGAAATACTCGGGCGCCACCACCAGGCCCACTTCCGCGTTGCGGACATAGGACGCCGCCGTCCGCACACCCTCCAGCTTGAAACGGATGTCCCGGTACTGGGTCTTGTCATCCTTCAGCAGCGCGATGGTGACTCGAGGCATGGGACCCAAACTAGGACCCGCATTCAGTGTCTGTCAAAGGAGCCCCGCCC